>JALWSI010000074.1 GCA_027080315.1 bacterium
GACCCAGAGCCCACCCGCAGATGGAACCCTTTGATCACCTACGTGGTGTGCATATCAATCATAGCCCTCTGTGGCTGGTGGATTCACTGGAGGAGCTACCGTAACTGGAGAGACTCCGCCATAGAGCTGGCACAGCTCTACAAATCACACGGATACCTCCACGAGGCATTGCTATCCCTCCGTAACGCCCTTGAAGAACATCCAAACTCCCCTGAGGTGAACTACCAGATGGGAGAGCTCCTCTACCTTCTTGGAAGAAGGGAAGAGGCCACACCTTACTTCAAAAAGGTGCTGAAGAAAGGGGGATTCCCTCCAGAAATAGAGGGTTCTCTCATGATCCTTGCAGGGCAAAGAGAAGAAGGCATCTCGTGGCTCTCTCAAAAGCTTGAAGGTGCAAACAACGAAACCCAGGGCATGCTGCTAAACGACAGGGCCTTGGGAGAGGTCTTCTCACGGCAGAAGACCGAGGCCTGGGGCGACCTGAAGAAGGCCATCAAGCTGTGGAACAGCCCCGTTCCCAGATTCAATCTTGGCACCCTGGCTTTTGAGCAGGCAGATGGACCCACCTGTGTCTCAGAGATGGAGAGTCTAAGGCAGGAGTTTCCTGGTAATCCTCTAATTCTCAACAATCTTGCTCTATGCTACGCCTTGCTGGGAGAGAGCAACAAGGCCATATTTCTCTTGAACTCTGCAGTAGATCACTCGTTGTACAGCCCATACATCTGGAAGAACCTTGCCATCCTCACAGGAAACCAGCTGATCCCTGTCTATCAGGTAGAGGCGGAGGAGATTAAAGGGGAGGACCTTGCTCCGATTCCCTTCATCTTCGCCTTTTCGTGGCAACTGAACACGGAGAAATGAGCCATGGGCGTATCCATAGGGATTGACGTTGGAGGCACATACATCAAAGGGGTGCTACTCAAAAACGAAGAGGTAGAAAAGAAGGTAAGCATTCCATCTCCCAAAGGTGAGATAAACGCCTTAATTGATTCCATAATAGAAGTGGCATCAGCGCTCAGCCAGAAAGAGAGGCTTCCTGTGGGGGTGGGAATAGCCTCCCCCTATCTCTACGATTCGGGAGAGATGGTGACCCCACCCAATCTCCCTTTTAACGGAAGGCTTCCCATAAGGGATCTCCTTCAGGAAAGATTGGGGAGACCCATAGTGGTGGACAACGACGCAAACGTGGCTGCCTTTGGAGAGTGGAGGCTGGGAGCAGGTAGGGGCAGTAGGGTTATGCTATGTCTAACCCTGGGAACTGGAGTAGGAGGGGGAGTGGTGGCCAACGGAGGTCTGTTTAGGGGTGCCCATGGGATGGCGGCAGAGTTTGGCCACATCACCGTGGATCCTGCTGGCCCCTTATGTGGATGCGGCAACAGAGGCTGTCTTGAGACCATGGCCTCTGCAACGGCTTTGAAAAGAATCTACTGCCAACTAATAGAGGGGGGAGGACGACTGGCAGAGAACCCTACCCCAGAAGAGATATTCAATATGGCCAAAGAGGGAGACCCCTTTGCCGAAAAGGCTTTTGAGACGGTGGGGGAATCCCTTGGAATAGGGATAACATCCCTTGTGAACTCCTTTGATCCCGATACAGTAGTGATAGGTGGTGGACTATCAAACGCGTGGAGTGTACTATGGCCCACTGTCAGGAGCGAGATGGAGAAGAGGCTTCTGGCACAGAAGTACAGAGAGGTAGAGATAAATCCCGCCAAGCTGGGCTCATGGGGAGGAGCGGTAGGAGCCGCGTGCTTGGCGTTAGAGAGCTAAAACCTTTGAAATTATTTTTAAAGTGGAAATATAAGGGAGGATCAACATGAAGGTTACTCTGAGCGTAATCAAAGCAGACGTAGGCGGATACGTTGGACACAGCCACATGCACCCAAAACTGGAGGAGGTCGCCCGAGAGTCTCTGGAAGGGGCCAAAGAAGACAGGCTCATTCTTGACTTCAGCGTTCTACACTGCGGAGACGATCTGGAGCTAATCATGACCCACACCAAAGGAGAGGAGGACCAGGAGATCCACAAACTGGCGTGGGACACCTTCATGCGCTGCACAGAAGCCGCTCAAAACCTCAAGCTGTATGGCGCAGGTCAGGACATGCTGGCAGATGCCTTCAGCGGCAACGTGAAGGGTATGGGGCCAGGTGTAGCAGAGATGGTGATTGAAAACCGAGAGAGCGAGCCCATACTCATCTTCATGGCAGACAAGACCTCACCTGGTGCCTGGAACCTTCCCCTTTTCAAGATGTTCGCAGATCCCTTCAACACCCCTGGGCTTGTTATTGACCCCAAAATGCACGACGGATTCGTTTTTGAGGTGATGGACGTAAAAGAGGGTCTTAGCATCAAGCTTGGGTGTCCTGAAGAGATGTATGATCTGCTGGTGCTGATCGGTGCCCCTGACCGCTACATGCTCAAAGGGGTTTACACCAAAGATGGCAAAGTGGCCGCCAAAGCCTCGGTTCAGAGACTAAACATGATGGCTGGCAAGTACGTTGGAAAGGACGATCCTGTACTCATCGTTAGAACCCAGAGTGGATTCCCCGCAGTGGGAGAAGCCCTTGAGCCCTTCAGCTTCCCGCACCTCGTTGAAGGCTGGATGAGGGGATCTCACAACGGCCCCTTCACTCCCGTTTCCTTCAAACAGGCCAATCCCACAAGGTTTGACGGACCTCCCAGAGTAATCTGTGCTGGATACCAGCTATGCAAGGGGATTCTGGTGGGCCCAGTGGATATGTTTGACGATCCCAGCTACGACTACACCCGCCAGAAGGCATGGGAGATAACAGAATACATGAGACGCCACGGGCCATTTGAACCCCATAGACTCCCCCTTGAAGAGATGGAGTACACCACCATGCCCGAAGTTATGAAGAAGCTGAACAAGAGGTTCACCAGGGATTAAGCGCTTTGATAAACACCAGAAGGCTCCTGAATCCACAGGGGCCTTTTTTGTTTAAGAACACAGGGTTAGACCCTTGTCTATCAGACACTCCTCGGTTACTAAGGGGGCGTTCGTAACAAGAGGAAGGGAGATAGCTATGCCAATACCCAAGTTCAAAGCGTGGAACCAGGTTCCAGAAAAGACCCCCTTAGAGGGAGTGTCAATGAGAACGGTATGGGGAGAAAAAGCCATGATGGCCCTTTTCAATCTAGCCCCTGAGGCAGAGGTGCCCTTGCATCAGCATCCCCACGAGCAGCTTGGAACGGTGCTTGAGGGCAGCATAACCTTCCTGGTGAACGGAGAAGAGGTGGAACTAACAAAGGGAACCACCTATGTTATCCCAGGAGGGATTGAGCACAGCGCCAGGGCAGGAGAGAAAGGTGCAGTGGTACTTGATATCTTCTCTCCACCCAGGGAAGAGTACAAAGATTAGATTTCCCTCAATAGATTCAGGAGGAAAAGAATGGAGACCGTTAAGTACATCTGGATGAATGGAGAGCTTGTGAAGTGGGAAGAGGCAAAGGTTCACGTTCTCACCCACACCTTACACTACGGTTTAGGGGTTTTTGAAGGCATTCGCTGCTACAACACCCCCAAAGGTCCAGCAGTCTTCAGGTGCAGAGAGCACATGAACAGACTGATCAACTCTGCCCACATCACCAGGATGGAGGTAGAATACACAGCCGAAGAGTTGAGGGCTGCCACCTTTGAAACCATCAAGGCCAACAACTTGAAATCGTGCTACATCCGACCTATTCTATTCTATGGCTATGGTAGTATGGGGGTCTATCCAAAAGAGAACCCCATAGAGGCCGTGATTGCCTGCTGGCCTTGGGGAGCCTACTTGGGAGAAGAGGGGATGGCAAAGGGAATAAGGTGCTGCACTTCCTCCTTCACCAGGCACCACGTGAACATAGCTATGACCAAGGCCAAGGTATGCGGCAACTACGTAAACTCCCAGCTTGCCAAAATAGAGGCAATAGAGAACGGATTTGATGAAGCCTTGATGCTTGACGTGGATGGTACAGTCTCTGAAGGAACGGGAGAGAACCTGTTCATTGTGAGAAACGGCGTTCTCAAAACTCCTCCTCTATCAGGGGTGCTTGAGGGCATAACCAGGGACTGCGTCATAACCTTAGCGGAGGAGATAGGGGTGAAGGTTGTAGAGTCAAATATAACCCGAGACGAGCTCTACATAGCCGACGAGGTGTTCCTTTGCGGAACCGCAGCGGAGATCACCCCAGTAAGAGAGGTGGACCACAGGCAGATTGGTCCCGGCAAACCAGGACCAATCACCCAAGAGATTCAGAAGCGATTCTTTGCGGTGGTGAAAGGAGAGGACCAGAGCCACGAGGAGTGGTTAGACTTTGTAGAGTAGGAGGTGCTGCCATGCCCATTTACGAGTATCGCTGCAGGGTGTGTGATCATAGGTTTGAGCTTCTGCGCTCTTTTAGCGACACCACACCGGTAACCTGCCCAAAGTGCGGGGGAGAGGTGAAGAAGCTAATCTCCCGCAACTCCTTCATCTTGAAGGGAAGTGGATGGTATGCCACCGACTACGCCTCTAAAAACGGAGGGGGTAGCTCACACAAACCATCGTCTGGTTCAGAAAGCGGAGAGGACAA
The DNA here is from genome assembly GCA_027080315.1 of bacterium. GTDB lineage: Bacteria > Thermosulfidibacterota > Thermosulfidibacteria > Thermosulfidibacterales > JALWSI01 > JALWSI01. Next base: position 4,573 of record JALWSI010000074.1, read on the forward strand.
GTCCTCTTCTTCCAGCTGTTCTCCAACAGGATGCAGTAACTGCGGAGGATGCTCAAGCACATAGAATAACCCTTTAGGAGGTGGAGGGAATTGAAGAGATACAAACGGGTGGCAGAAGCGGTTTTGGAGAGAACCATAATAGACCTGCTGAAACCCATTGCAGAGAACAGAAAGAAGACCGCCGATTGGACCAGCGCATACCAGTGGGTATTCAACCCCGACAATGGTAGCATCTTAAGATTTGAGCTGTGCTGTGAGGTCCTTGACGTAAACCCAGATCAGCTTCGCGAAAAGCTGAAAGAGGCGTGTTCTTCAAGAATAAACGCTCTGAGGGTCCTATGCAAAAGTCGTAAGATGGACATCAATGACATCAGCGACGTTGAAGGCCTTGAGGAACTCCTTCAAGAGGGAAAGGAGACCTCAGTGGACTTCATTGTTGATTCTTTGCGTAGAGGATCCGTAACCCCTCAAGAGTGAGATCAGGATCCACCTTGTCTATGTATTGAGAGGCGGTGGCCATCAAATGAGCCAGCCCACCAGTGGCCACCGTCACCGCGTCTTCCTTTAACTCTCTTTTTATGCGCTCTATCATGCCGTCAATGAGAGATACGTACCCGTAAAAGATCCCTGACTGCATGCTCTCCACAGTGTTTTTGCCAATCACCCTCAGCGGTTCCTTGATTTCAACCCTGGGTAGTTGAGCTGTTTCATTGAAGAGAGCGTTCATTGAAATTCCAATGCCAGGAGAGATGGCTCCACCAAGATATTCCCCTTTTCCAGAGATCACATCAAAGGTGGTGGCGGTGCCAAGGTCAACCACTATGGCAGGCCCTCCATATTTGGTGTAGGCAGCCACGGTGTTCACTATTCTATCGGTACCAACCTCCCGGGGATTATCCACAACAATGGGCACCCCCGTCTTTATCCCCGGACCCACCACAAGGGGTTCAGTGTCAGTTAGCTCTCTCAGGGTCTCCCTAAGCACCTCTGTAAGAGGAGGAACAACGCTGGAGATCACCGTTCCAGATATCTGCCTTTCTGGGATGTTGAAAAGAGAGAACAACTGATGAACCATAACCAGATACTCGCTTGAGGTGTTCTTCTTGCGTGTAGAGATTCTGAAGGAGTGAAGAAGCTCCTCTCCTTTGTAAACCCCAAAAACGATATTGGTGTTACCAACATCAATAACCAGAATAAGAGACATTCAGTTAAGCTCCTTCACTTTCAAGGTATCTCTCAAGAAGAAGGGCCGCCGCCACTCCGTCCCTCTTGCCCTTCTGACGCCTCTCTGAGAGCCCGCTCTCCCTCAAAACACCTTTGGCCTCCCAGGTGGTGAACCTCTCGTCATAGAGAACAACAGGCAAACCTGTTTCCTGACCCACCCTATTTGCAAACTCCTTAGCCTCACGAGCCATGGTGCCCTCTTCACCTTCAATAAGAATGGGAAGCCCCACCACCACCTTTGAGACCTCCCATTCCGACACCACTCTCTTTAAGCTGTTCCAGAAAGCAGCATTAAGCTTCAAGGTTTGCAGAGGGCGGGGAAGACCTCCCTTCTCATGGGCCACTGCCAACCCCACCCTCACCTTACCGTAGTCTATTGCCAGAATCCTCATTCCGGTCGGACAACCTGTCCGACTTTATCCGATGCCTCACCCGGAAGGAGCACAGGAGACTCCTCCCACAGAGGAAGTGGAACTTGAGAAGGCTGAGGGAACCACCTGGGTGTTTTTACCACCACACTTGGGACAGGTAACCTCCTCCTCCTCGTCCTCCCTTCCTGGCAGGATCAATCTTGTGAATCGCTCTTTGCAGTCTTTGCAAAGAAACTCATAGATGGGCATAGGTTAACATCACCTCCAAATCATAATTGAGCAACCCTCTTAAGAGCCGCAACAATAGCGGCTTTGGGTTGCACGCCAATGATCTGGTCCTTAACCTCTCCATCCTTAAAGACCAACAGTGTTGGAATAGCCCTTATTCCAAACCTTCCCGCCAAGCCTGGTGCTTCATCAACATTCACCTTTCCAACTTTCACCTTACCCTTCATCTCTTTGGCCACCTCTTCAACCACCGGAGCAATCATTGAGCACGGGCCACACCAGACAGCCCAGAAGTCAACCAGTACCGGCACAGAGGCCTTAATAACCTCTTCTTCAAAGTTTCCTTCGTTAAGAACGATCACATCTTCCGAAGCCATACTATCCTCCTGAATATCAAGGTAGAACCCCTTCTACGCAGGCTCTTTCCCAATCCTGTGAAAAGATGATACCCCCAAAGGGTAAGCTGTCAAGTCTAATGACATGCCTTATCAAGCACAACAACGATGTTTTAAAATCCCATCTATATGACAAAAGTGTCTATCTACTCCGGCTCACCCAGAGATAATCACACCGTCATATCCACTTCCCTCGGGCAGAATATCCAAAAAGCAGCGCTACCCTTCAAAAAATAGTTGCGAGCAGTGTTGACAATTGCATTTGTGTGCACTATCTCAAACTACCAGGAGAGAAGAGGGGAAGAGTGGTGGTAGGGCTCCTCTCTATGTGCTTTCAGAGGCGAGAAACCCACTGAGGAGGTGCGGTATGAGTGTAAAGGAGAAGCTTGCTGCAAAGATACCCGCAGCAAAGGAAAGGTACAACAAGATTCGCAAAGAGTACGGCTCTGTTGTGATTGATCAGGTCACGGTGGGCCAGGTGGCAGGTGGAATGAGGGGAATTAAGTCTCTCCTCACAGACATCTCCTACTTAGATCCCATGGAAGGAATCAGATTCCGTGGGTACACCATTCCAGAAGTGCTTGAGAAGCTTCCCAAGAGGGACGGAGCCGAGG
>JALWSI010000075.1 GCA_027080315.1 bacterium
TCATAGGCAGGGCGTTGCTTCACAGGCCCCAGCTTCTATTTCTGGACGAGCCCACGGTGGGACTTGATCCTGCGGTGCGCCGCAGCATGTGGGACCTGATCAGGGGTATCAACGCCAAAAGGGGATGCACAGTGCTTCTCACCACCCACTACATTGAAGAGGCGGATATGCTGGCAGACAGGGTGGTGATCCTTGATTCAGGGAGGGTGGTTGCTGAGGGCAGGCCTCAGGAGCTCAAGGACGCATTGGGACGGTACACCCTTGAGATCTACCATCAGGACCGCCTTGAAGAGGAGTTCTTCCAGACCCGTGAAGAGGCCCTGAAGCGCATGGGCGAGCTTGAGCTTCCTGCGAAGGTCAGAGAGGTGAACCTTGAGGATGTCTTCTTGAGCCTCACGGGCAGGAGGATACGGGTGTGAAAGGGGTCTGGGCGGTCTTCTACCGGGAGCTAATGTTCTACCGACGCAGAGGGATCCGCACGGTGCTGGCCGCCATCATACACCCCGGCCTCTTTCTTCTGGCCTTTGGCTACGGCATAGGCAGGGGGGCCACGGTGAACGGAATGAGCTATCTCGCCTTCCTTTTGCCGGGGCTCATCACCATGAGCAGCATGAACCAGTCTTACGGGATCTCCCTTGAGGTGCACATCTCACGCTACTACTTCAAGGTGTTTGAGGAGTATCTCATGGCTCCTATCTGGCGCTGGGAGATCCTTGCCGGTGAGGTGCTCTACGGCGTCTGCAAGGGAATGCTGCCTGTGATCTTTCTTCTTGGCTACTCGTGGATTGCGGGCATAGGCCTCAAGATCACCCCTCTCTTCCTCTTCTGCCTCCTTGTTCATCTGTTGGCCTTTTCACTACTCGGGTTCATCATTGCCATGGCTGTGGAGTCCCACGCAGACCAGTCTGCCTTCAGCACCTTTGTGATGGTGCCCATGATCTTCCTCTCAGACACCTTCTACCCCATAGACAAGATGCCACTGCTGGCGAAGTATTTGGGATACCTCTCTCCTCTAACCTACTCCACCAAGCTGATTCGTGGGACTCTGCTGCCCTCAAGCGGCCTATTCTCATTCAAGTACTTAGTGCTCATGGTGGGAATAACCCTCTGCCTGCTGGTGGTTGCACTGATCATGATTGAGAGGGCAGAGGCGTGAGACTGCTCTTTCTACTCGGGCTCTTTCTGATCTCCTTAGCCTCTTTATTCATGGGGCCTGTTAGTACCAACCCCTTTCATCTCACCTCTCAGGCCATCTCAATCCTGTGGAACTTTCGCCTTCCCCGGGTGGCTTTTGCCCTGGTGAACGGTGCCATGCTGGGTCTTTCTGGCTCCATCTACCAGCTTGTGCTTAGAAACCCCCTGGCAGACGGTTTCACCACAGGCACCGCCAGCGCCTCGGCCCTTGGCGCGGTGCTTGCCATCTCGTTGGGACTGCCCGCCTTTATGGTGCCCATTCCTGCCCTTGTGGGAGGCCTGCTGGGGCTGGTGTTTGTGTACAGGATCTCGTTGAAGGACGGAATGGTTAGCCCAGTCACCATGATCCTTGCGGGGATCGTGGTGAACATCATAGCCTCGTCAGGAATAGGGTTTCTCAAGTACCTCTTTGAGGAGTCCATCTCCGCCGTGGTCTTCTGGCTCATGGGTGGCTTCTACTTAGTGAGCTGGGGTAAGGTGGCCATCTGCCTTTTGATCCTTGCCGGGGTCTTTGGATACTGCCTCTTAAACGCCATCTCGTTCAACCTTCTGGCCCTTGACAGGCTCTCTGCGGCCTCTTCGGGGATTGATGTGGAC
>JALWSI010000076.1 GCA_027080315.1 bacterium
CCCTTATCTGAAGATCAAGCTCCTGCCTTAGCACCCTGATCACCTTCTCTTCCTGAGAGAGCTTTATGCGCTCTGCCTTGAGAAGGCTTGCCTTTGAAATGTTGGTGGTCTTAGCACCACCAGAGGGTGTGCTACCCCCAAAAGATGGAGCAGAAACCAAAACCACCAGAAACCCCAGCAGAACAAAACCCCACCTTTTATGTAAAGAGGCTACATTCATTCTTTTCTGGCATACCTCACAACATTGGCCTCGTCTATCATCTCTATCTCTCTCTTAAGCTCCATGGCCCTATACTCAGATAACCCTTTCTCTTTGAGTTTCTCAAGCATCTTGATCTCTCTGTGAAGCTCCAAAAGCACCTCCATCTCTTTGGAACGGCGCTCTAACAGACCCTCTATCTCCTTAGCTACCCGGGCAATCTCTTCTCTCACAATACCCATACGTCTGTAATAACCCAAAAGCTCACCTGCCGATAGCTCTTTACCACGCTGCTGGAGTATTGAGTTTGAGATTCTGTCAACCTCACTCTCAAGGCTCTCCCTTCTCTCCTCTGCCCTTTGTATGAGTACGTCTATCTCTTTAACCTTGCCCACCTGAAGCTCTTTGAGAGACTCTTTGTGATTCAAAACCCTCTCTAAAGGGAACTTGTAAGGGGCCATTTAGTTATTCCCCCTCACCTTTGTAAGAGGCTATCTTATTGTGAAGAGCCTCAAGATACTGCAAGGTTGACTCAAAAGAGAAAGACTCATCAATATTTTGCCTCAAGAAGGAGTCTATCTCGTCTTTCATTGCAATGGCCAGATCCACCTTTGGACTTGAGCCTTTTGCGTAAGCCCCAATAGAGATGAGGTCCTCAGACTCCCTATAGGTTGCAAGGAGATCCTTGATCTCACCAGCGTACTGGTAGTGGTCTTTGCTAACCACATCAACCATCACCCTGCTGTTACTCTCAAGGACCTCAACTGCAGGATAGTGATTCATGTGAGCAAGACGACGGGTTAAAACAATGTGTCCATCAAGAATGGCTCTCAAGGCGTCTGCCACGGGCTCTTCCATGTCGCTGCCCTCAACCAGAACCGTGTAGATACCCGTTATGCTTCCCTGCTTAGAGGTACCAGACCTTTCCAAAAACCTTGGCAACATGGCAAAGACCGAAGGGGTGTATCCCTTGGTGGTGGGAGGCTCTCCCACTGCAAGTCCTACCTCCCTCTGAGCCATGGCAAGCCTGGTCACAGAGTCCATCATCAAGAGCACGTCCATTCCCTGATCCCTGAAGAACTCCGCGATGGCCTGGGCCACAAAGGCGCCATTTCTCCTCACCAAAGGAGGCTTATCAGAGGTAGCCACAATAACAACCGACTTGGCCAGTCCATCTTCTCCCAGATCCCGCTCAAGAAAGTTTCTAACCTCCCTGCCACGCTCTCCAACAAGGGCAATAACGTTAACGTCTGCCTGGGCATATCGGGCTATCATACCCAGAAGGGTGCTTTTACCCACACCGCTACCTGCAAATATGCCCACCCTCTGGCCCTTACCAAAGGTTAAACAGGCGTCGATCACTCTCACCCCAGTTGCGAAGGGCTCGGTTATCCTCTTTCTTTCAAGGGGAGACGGAGGATCCCTTTGAATAGGATACCAGCACTCAACATCTATTGGCCCTTTCTCATCTATTGGATTGCCGAGGCCATCAAGAACCCTCCCCAGAAGGCCCTTTCCCACAGGAACAGTGGGAACCTTACCAGTGGGAATCACCTTGCTTCCCGGTGCGATCCCTTGGAGATCC
>JALWSI010000077.1 GCA_027080315.1 bacterium
CGTTTCTGCCCGCGTCGGGATCGTAGAGGGGGTATCTCCCAAGGCCCACGAAGAAGACAGCCACACATAGCAGTAAAAGGAAAAGGGGGAGGAAGAGCCCACCTCCCTTGGGGGAAATGGGCCCGTTGAGGGGGGTAAGGACCTTTGTCTCCTTATTCATGGGGCGAATGGTAGAGGCTGGGCCTAATTTGAAACAATTACACAAATTTGTAGGTTTATGAGGACACTAAAAGCCCCAAAGCCTTTCCCAAACCGCTCTCCACCGATGCCCTAAAAGGTGCAGGTGCACATTTTGGTTCATAGAGGGTTTAGCGCTTTCCCCTGCAATCTTCAGGTGTTATCTCTCAAAGGTACTTCTTGAGACAGGAGAGTGAATGGAGGGTTTACTGAGACAGATAAGGGGGCTCAGAGTAAAACTTATCTCCGTGTTTCTATTGGTGGGGCTTCTGCCCCTGTTGGGAACCCTGTGGGTGGCCACCAGAACAGTCTCAGAGATGCAAGAGAAAGAGGCCATTGCGAAACTGAACAACGCCGTGCTTCAATCCCAAAGGTACATGGAGCGAGAGGGCAAGCGGCTGGCAATGGTGGCATACATGGCGGTGAAAGACGGCCATCTCGTAACCGAAGAGATGGCATCCTCAAGAGCAGCAGCCTTGAAGATGCGCAGAGACCAAGACCTTGACTTTGTATGCGTTCGTAATGGAGGCAAGACCTGGGGAGATCCCGACATAGGCTTTCATCATGTGTGGACAGAGAGGAGCCCCAACTACGGCATAACGACAGTGATCTACAGAGGAGAAGATCTCCCCGCCCTCATAGGAATCTCAAACGAAAAGGGCCTTGAAGGCATAGCAGGCAAGCTAATCACCACCTCCTTTCTTGAAAACCTTGAGGAGCTGACAGGGGTTGACGTGGGAATATGGCTCAAGAACGGCAGGGAGTGGGGCATTCCCGAAGGGCTATCGGCTGAAGAGAGAGAGGATATTCAGCAATGGCTTACACGAGTCACAAACAAGGGAGTACCCCTCTACAACGACAACCTTAAGATGGAGGGGCAGCAATACAAGACCATTTTTCTTCCGCTTAAAGACTGGCAGGGAAAGGCTTTGGGAATGTTCATCTTCAACTTAGAGCCTGGAGAGTCGTTTCAGGCCCTTTTGCTGGGAAACCGATACTTTATGATCATTATGGGCCTGGGAATAATACTCTCTGCGTTCTTAGGCTGGTGGGTGGCCGGCCGCATCACCGAACCTGTCAGAAGGTTCGCCGCCTCTGCAGACAACATCGCTAAGGGAGACTACTCTCTACAGGTACCACTCACCCGGAGAAAAGACGAGATAGGAGACCTGGCCCGGGCCTTTGAAAGAATGAGGCTGGGGCTGAAAGAAGCCCAGCGTAGAGAGAAGCTGGCCTCATTGGGAGAGCTCTCGGCAGGACTGGCCCATGAGATAAGGAATCCCCTTGGCATAGTGAAGAACGCAGCAGAGGGATTGATCTCAAAAGATAGAGACGAGACCCAAAGAGAGATGCTACTTGACATCATCATCCAAGAAACAAAAAGGCTGAACAAGCTGGTGACGGATTTTCTGGATTTTGCAAGACCCACCCCTGTGGCAAAGAGAGAGATATCACTGAAAGAATTGGTTGAAGATATCGTCTTCTCTGTAAAGGACGAGGCAAATAAGCGGGGGGTTGAGATAATCCCAGACCTGGAGAATGTGGTGATCACTATTGACAAGTACCAGATACGGCAGGCTCTTCTCAACCTGATCCTAAACAGCTTAGACGCAATGCCAGAAGGGGGAGAGATCCGCATATCCTTGGTTAAAGAGAAGGAAAGTGCCACCCTCAAAATTGAAGACAGTGGCCAGGGAATCTCACCGGAGCACCTTGATAAGATCTTTGATCCTTTTTTCACCACCAAGGAGAAAGGTACGGGGTTGGGTCTTGCGTTAGTCTATCGCATAGTGGAGGCACATGGGGGAGACATTAAGGTAGATAGCCGAGAGGGAGTGGGTACAACCTTTGTGGTAACATTGCCCTTTTGAGAAGAAAGAGAATACAGCGCCAGAACGTAGTGCTTATCTCTGCTATCCCTCCTTAATATCGGCCTAAGTTTCGCTCTCGCCTTATCGTCCAAGGCCCTCCAGTTTCTCTCTCTCATTAAAATGAAGGCTCTATCTGGTGCACCGGCAAGGTGCTCAAGCTCTTCGTCAGAAGAGAGCTTGGGGATGTAAGCCCTGCCTAAGTAGAACTCCAGGGCAGCGTCAAAGGATCCCATCCTGTAAAGAGGGTTTCGGTGCACTGTCCCACTTATCTCACTGGCAAGGGGCTTAGCCGAGCGATAGGCCCTATCGTACTGAGGGAGAAAGTGAAGCAGATAGAGAGCATAAGCCGAAAAGAGGAGTGCCCCCAAGCAGATCAACCCCCTCAATCTCTCTTTTCTGAAGTAGAGAAGGGCAATTAAGGGCAAGATTGAGGAAGAGAATAGTAGCGGTGAAGGGGAGAGTCCAAAATAGATGGTTAAAAAAGGAACCAAAGTTAGAGATAAGAAGGACAACCCAATGCCAAGCCCTGCAAGGCGTAAGAAGGTGTTATCTTTGTGGCCCTCAAGAACTCTCTCTATAACCAGCCCTGCCGTAAGGGCCAAAGGGGGTGCAATAGGCAGAAGATAGATCACCCTCTTCGTGGCAGACACAGAGAATAGAACAAAGGTGAAGGTCACCCATAGCAAGGGTAAAAGCAAAGGAGAGCCCGTCCCCTCTCTATCCTCTCTCCACAACCAAACCCCAGCAGGAAAGAGGAACAAGGCTGGAGCATAGGGGACAGTCACAGCCTCAAAATAGAAATACCAGGGCTTTTGGTGGTCAAGACCGTCAACAGCCCGTTTAAGGTTGTGGAGCAAAAAGAAATTTCTGGAGAACTTAGGCCCCACAACCAGAAACCAAGGGAGGACAATGGCCAGAAAAAGGACGAGTCCCGGCAGCATGCGAAAATTTCTTGTCTCTCTCAAGTCCCTACGGGCAACCAAATAGAGGAGAATCACACCTCCGGGTATCACTATGGCCACAGGGCCCTTGGTTAGAAACCCAAGGGCAGCAGGAAGGTAGGCCAGCAGATAGAAGAGACCCTTTCTCTCACTGGAGGTGTAGCCCTTGTAGAAGAGAAAGAGGGTGAGGCTAATGAAGAAGCACAGGGCCATGTCTGGCAGGCATCGCCTGGCGGTGGAGATGTACTCTAAGGTGAAGAGGAGGGTCAGGCCCGATATGAACCCCGCCCTAAGACCCACCAAAGAAGCGCCAAAGAAAAAGATTAAGACCACCCCCAGCACCCCAAGCAGGGCAAAGGGAAAGCGGGCGGCGAATTCACTCACCTCTCCGTGATTCAGGAGCTTGGCCGAGGCCATGATGAGCCAGTAGGTGAGGATGGGCTTATCTGCCCTGAGTCTCCCCTTGTACATTGGGGTGATCCAGTCCTTTGCCTCCAGCATGTTTCTGGCGGTGTGGGCGTAGCGGGGCTCGTTGTTGTTCCACAGAGAGACCTCTCCCAGGTTGCAAAAGCATAGAAATGAGCTAACCACCAACAAGGTGGCCAGGTAGTATATCAAAGGCCTCACAGCCATCTTCTAACCAAGGAGAGAAAGAGATCGGGATTGGTCACAAACAGCAGAAGGCCCACTGTTAGCCCCATGAAGAAGACCATGAGGTAAGAGAGACCGCACTCAGGAGCATCACCCTTTGAGCACGGCCCATCTTTGATCCACTCTGGTCTTCTCTTGGTCAACTTGAGGAGAGCCCAGCAAAGCGAGAGGAAAAGGAAAACAGCTACACCCCAGAAGAGGGAGAGGTATCCACGGTAAATGGAGATGCCAGCAGCCAATAGGAGGAGAAGATACCAGGTGTCGTGCTCCCTCTTAAAAACCCGATTAAGGTTCCACTGGCCCCAAGAAAGCTTCTTGTAAGGATTTGATACTGGCAAAGGAATAAAGGCAGGCACAGCCCTTTTATAAACCCTGTACTCCTCACCAAACCTCTCTTCCAAGAAGGACTCTTCCGCCAAAGAGACGATCCGATACAAGGCCCCAAGAGATAAGATTAGGAGTGAAGCGAAAGAGAGGTTGCCCGTCATTAAGGCAAGACCGGAACCCGCACATAGATTGCCCAGATAAACAGGATTTCTAACCCAAGCATAAAGGCCCGTGGTGTTTAACGAATCCGCCTTTAACCTTCTTCCACGTCCTGATGTGCCAGGTCTGCCAAAGCCTATGGCAAGGGCCCTCACGGTGATCCCCAACAGCAATAGAGCAAATCCAGTCACAAAGCTATTCACCGTGTAGAGCCTAAGGGGCAGGCAGAGAGATAAGAGATAGGCAACCACAACCACCCCTAAGGCTATGGTTGCTCTGCGTTCAAAGGCCACAACTCTCCAATCCCCATTCATCATGGTGAAAGGAGACCTCCAAATCAGGGTGGCCTCAATTCCACAGATTCGTGCCTTTAAATGAGGCAAGAAGGGCATAATCAGGTGTAATAGAAGGAATTACAGAGTGGACGAATATTTTTCAGGGTGAACAATTATGTGCAAACCCTCTAAATCACCCTAAACCCTTTCCAATGCTCTGGGCGATTTCCTTCGCTGGATAAAACCTTTTCAAGGCATTACAGACCCCAAGAGGTAGAGTCTAAAATGACCACTTCTCCTACGCACCAACACCCACAAGAAGGTTGGCTAAACAAATTTGTGGTATTGTCCCTCTCCACCCCCAACCTACCATAAGCAGCCATGCGAAAATGGGTAATCACAGGGGCGGCCTTCACCCTTGGGCTATTCCTGGGCCTAATCTTAATGGCCAGCCTATGCGATCAGTTCGTGGGGAAATGGCTCTCTAAAAGCACCACCCATGCAAGGTTTCCCACCTACTCCGTTAAGGTGGCAGGGGCCATTATCACCAAGGCAACCCCCTGCAGGCTATACCTTAGATCAATAGACCTTAATAGCAGCATCTTCTTCAAAAAAACCGAGGGTTCTCTGGGAAGCCCCATTCTCATGGAGATAGACAACCTACCCAAGGGTTTCAAAGTTAGCTACACAGGGAACATCCCTGAGACCCAGTCCCGGGGTGAAACCTCACTGGCTCTCATCTTTCCCTCAAGCAAAAAGGGGTTCAACACCACCATAAAGATAGCCCCTCCCCTCGCCTCTTCTCACTTCACCTTCTGGGTTGCCGGAGACAACAGAGATAGGCTTGATCTCTTAGAGACCCTCTTACGGAAAGCCAAAGGCAAATCTCCGCTCTTCATGGTTCTGGGAGGGGATATGGTGGGTCACGGCCTCTTCTGGCAATACAAAAGGCTCATCACCAGTTTAGACGCATCTCCCATACCTGTATATCCGGTGCCCGGAAACCACGACCTTGAGTTCTGCGGAAGAAGAAGCTTCGCCCGCCTTCTGGCTCCCGATCACTACGCATTCAGTTACGGCAACAGCCTCTTTGTGGTCTTAGACACCAATGGCAAAGAGATGGGCCAGATAGAGTGGCTTGACAAAGTGCTGAGCAGCCACCGCTACGCTCACAGGTTCGTTTTCGTCCATAAGCCCCCTTTTGACCCAAGACCCAAAAGCCACCACTGCATGCACCAACAGAGGTTTGCCCAAAGGCTCTTGAAGGTTCTGGTGAAACAGAAGGTGGATGTTCTCTTCTGCTCCCATATCCACAGCTTCATTGAGACCCGCTACAAAGGGGTGAAGATCGTTATAACCGGGGGCCTGGGAGCCCACAGAAAAGAGCCCATAAAACCCTTTCACTACGTAGAGGTAGAGGTTGCTCCTTCACAGGTTAAGATTAAAGCGAAAAGGATAATGTGAAATCCTCATATACGTGAAAACCAACAAAAACACAAAAAATAACCATTACTAAAAACCTTGTATTAACCAAAAGCAAGTGTATATTTAGACAAAATCCAGAAGGTTTCAGGAGGTAAAATGGTGAGGAGAGGAAGACTGCTGTTTATGGTGGGGCTGGTTGCAGCCCTCTGCATGGTTGGGGGAAGCGCTTTTTCTGCAGACTCTACAGATGCAAAGAGGGAGATCTTGGCCATGGCAAACAAACTGGCCAAGGCCAAAAAGTTCAGTGTCACTATGCTTATGGGGTACGACGTGGTGCAGAAATCGGGAGAAAAGATTGAGTTCGGAGAGATTCGCAAGGTGATTATTGATCGTCCCCACTACCTTCGAGTTGACGTAAAGAGGAGCGACGGCCACAAAGGAGGCGCCATCTTCAACGGAAAAACCTTCACCCAGTTCAGCCTAACCGACAAGGTGTACGCGGTGATGGATCTTCCTGACTGGTTAGACAGCACAGATGAGATGATCAGATTTGCCGTTGCCGAGATGGATGTAAGAATACCCCTTGCAAGGATGTTGGTGACAGACCTGCCCAAAGAGATTGAGAGGCTCACCAAAGAGTACCTATTTGTGGAGAAGGACGTGCTAGGTCCCTTTCCCACAAACCATGTGGCAGGGCGTACCGACGACGTTGACTATCAGGTGTGGATAGGCAAAGACAAACTGCCATACCGCATAGTGATCACCTACAAAAACGAACCGGGACAACCCCAATTCTGGGCCAACTTCAGCCAATGGAGCTTCAACCCCAAAACCTCCAAGGCCACCTTCACCTTCACTCCCCCTGAAGACTTTGAGAAGATTCCCTTTGTGATACCTGTGAAAAGAACCGACGTTGCAGGTGAAAACAAGGCCGAAGAGGCCAAAAAGAGCAACAAGAAGTAAGGAGGTCTTTTAAGATGAACATTAGAAGAACAGCGGCATTATTAAGCATATTAGCTTTCTTAGGCATCCTCTTTTTAGACGGAGCAGCATTGGCAAGGGGCCGAGGAAGAGGTGGGGGCGGAAGAGCAAGAGCCAGTCGTCCCAGCAGAAGCTTCTCAAGATCTGGACCAGCAAGCAGGGGCTCTTTCTCTTCCAGAAGAAGTAGACCCTCCCCTCGTAGAACCACCCGTCCCACCACATCAAGAAGAACCCGCCCCACAACCACAAGACGTACAAGACCAACCAACACCAACAGGCGCACCCGTCCGGCAACCAACCGTCAGCAGAGAAAAGAGCAAGCCAAGAACAGGTACAACCGCAGAGGCGAAAGGAGAAAGGACAGGGCAGCAGAGGGCTCAAGCAGACGTCAGCAGGCTCAGGATAGCATAAGTGACAGGCAAGAAAAACGCCAGGAGTTCATAAAAGACCTTCAAGACGATAGGCAGGACTTCATTGAAGATATGCACGACGACCATTGGGATCACTATCACCGCCACTATTATTACGGAAGC
>JALWSI010000078.1 GCA_027080315.1 bacterium
GAACTATGGCCACCGCAGGTGGATTCAGCGGTCTTTCCAACTGGTTTGGCAACACTCCCTTCTTCCAGATGCCTGGAACTTCAAAGTACCTCTCAACCACCTCCGCCGCCTTCTTAATGTTCAGCCAGGATCCTCAACTCCAGGCCTTGGCAGCTGCTAAGGGTATAGACCTTCAGAAGGTTTATGCTGGAGACCCTGCAGCTGTTCAGGGCTTTTTGGGATTGGTTGGGGGGCTTGCTTCAACAAATCCCCAGTTTGCTGAGAGCTTGGTGAAGGTACAGGCCTCTCCCATGATAGCCAATCTTAAAAATGGAAAGATGAAGACCTCGGCTGTTGATGATTTCAACTGGTCATGGAACGCTGGTCTTATCTATAAGATACGTCCAAATCTCCAAATTGGACTCACCTACAGAGGCCTTACAAAGACCCGTTTCTGGGTGAGAACCCATGTGTACGATGGGAATGGCAACAGGGTTGATTCTGTGAAAGGCCATACATGGGTGGATCATCCTGACCAGATTCAAGGTGGAATCTACTGGAGACCTTTGGACAAGCTACACCTGGAGTTTGACGTCACTTGGACAAACTGGAGCAGAATAGATCACTACAAGGTAGAGTGGAATCACCCATTGCTCTACGACTACTTCTATAACGGCCTTGTTGAGCAAGGAATGAGCCCAGAGGTGGCCGATCAGTTTGCGAGAAATGCTATTGGCTCAAAGGAGAATTTCAAGCGTCACTGGAGAAATACTGTTCAGTACCGAGTTGGCGCGGAGTATGACCTATTTGACTGGTTGTCCCTCAGAGCTGGCTACTACTACGATCCCACTCCTATTCCAGAACACACAACCGATGTCACTTGGCCAGATGCAGATAAACACACCTTTGCATTTGGTACAGGGCTAAAGCTGCTTGATGGCAAGCTCTTGGTGGATACCACCTATCAGCTTACCAAGACCGATGGAAAGAGACATATAGGGGTTGGTGACAGCGTGAACCTTGACGACTCTTATGGCAGCGAAGATGAGCATCCCGAGGCCTCAATGACCGGTCATGGGTATGTGCACAACATAACCGTGACCTTCACCTATGTTTTCTGAGACAATAGAGATTGAATCTGCAAGGGGATGGGGGTGTTACTCATCCCCTTTTTTGTTGATAGATTTACCCCTCTTTCCTGATCAAGGAAAGAAAGAATCCTCCGGTGTCGTTCAGGTGGGGATAGATGCGAAGGGCATTTTTCACCATGGGGTGAAACCTCTGCTCTTCCCACCTTTCTATGCCTTGTCTTGCCGAAAACCCTGGAAGCTCAACAGGAATCGTGGAGCATTTGTAGTTTTCCAATAGATACGACACCACCCCTTCGTTTTCTTCAGGGGCCAAGGTGCAGGTTGAATAGAGGATTAAACCTCCAGGGATGGCTGCTTTGTAGGCGGATACCAAGAGGGCCTTTTGGGTCTCTGTTAGGCGTTTTCGGGCTTTGGGGCTGGGGTCTTGGCTTGCCCGTGAGTCTTTTCTTATGGTTCCTTCTCCGCTGCATGGACAATCTGCAATAACCTTGTGAAATGTGTTGGGGGTTAATCTGCCGAACCTTCTTCCATCCATCTGGGTGATGGTTATGTTTAAGATGCCCATTCGCTCAATGTGGTAGCTTAGGGCTTTAAGCCGCTCTCCACTGACGTCGTTTGCCACAATGACCCCTTTATTATCCATGTGCTGTGCTGCCTGGGTGGCCTTTGAACCAGGGGCTGAGGCTATGTCAAGAATAAGCTCTTTGGGTTCTGGTTTAAGTATCATAACGGGAAGAAGAGAGGCTTCTTCTTGAAGGTAGAATAGGCCTCCAAAGTGGGGAATTGTGTTACCAAGGTTGTTTAAAGGTCCTGATACCCTGGCGGCGTAGGGGTACCATTCAAGAGGAGTGACTTCAAATCCATCCTCCTCAATCATAGGGAAGACCTCTTTAGGATTGGCTTTAAGGGTGTTACACCTCATCACGGTGGGTAAGGGGCGCTCACACGCCTTCTGAAACTCCTCAAACTCGTCGCCCAGTAACAGGCGATAGCGCCGTTCTTGCTCAGAAGAGAAAAGGGGCAAGGGGTTAGCAGGATTCCTTTAATACAGTTTCTGCCAGCTTATCAGGTAGAACACCGCTATCTGCAGCCCCTAAAGCTATGGCCTTCTCTGGCATATCAAAGAGAGGGCACCCCTCTTTGGCCTGCACGATTGTTCTGGCTCCAGCCTTTTTTAGCCTTGCGAGACCTATGGCTCCATCGTCCACCCCCCCTGAGAGAAGCACCCCTATTGCTTTGTCTTTCAGGTTGTTGGCCAGAGAGTTGAACAGAACATCCGCTGATGGACAGCAGTAGCAGTGAAGGCAGGGTCCTTCTCTAAGGCGGATTATGGGTTCACCTTTAGCGTTGAGCTCTACTGTGGTGTGCACCCCTGCAGGTGCCACAAAAGCCTTTCCCTTTGAGACTGTATCTCCTTCCTCTGCCTCTTTAATCTCCATCTCGCTGATTCCGTTAAGAAAATCTGCCAAGGCTTTGGGCAATCCAGGGGGCAGGGTGATGGTAATCACAATGCCTGGCCCGTTGGAGGGTAGTTGGTTCAGCATTCTGGTAATAAGCCACACTCCGCCTGTTCCTGCTCCAATGCCCACAGTTCTGGTTGGTTGATTCTCAAAGGGAATTGGATTGGGTTGATCCAAGAGATCGGTATTGACGTATTGCTTTATTACTTCTCTGTCTGTTCTGGCGGCGTTCTCTATTTTTGAGACCACCCCTTTAAGGGTTTTTTCTGAGTGTTCTCTTATTCTTGCCTTCTCCACGGCTTCCACTGCCCCTGCCTCAAGCACCTTTATGGCCAATGCAGCTGTGTCGGGATAAGAGAAGTTGCCCGTTACCACCACGGGAACGGGAGAGTAGCGCATCACCTTTCTGACAAAGGTAACGTGATTCATCTTTGGAGTGTCAAGGTCTAAAATAACAACATCTACTGGCTTCTCCATACCGCCAAGTAGCATATCTCTTGCTGAGAATGAGTCTGTTGCTACCCCTCTGAGATTGAGAGGAGGGGTCTCTGCAACGGTGTGGGCAAGGCTGCTTGTCCCTTCCACCTCTGAGGTGATCAAGAGAACATCAAGGCTCTCTGCCATAGTCTCTCCCCCTAAATCTCTCTTCTCACTGCAAGGTGTACAATAAACTTGTCTTCATTGATGTTCTGGAAGAAGACGGTGATGTGGTTAGGATCCTCAAAGTGTAGAGGTGGACATTGGTTTTTTCTTTCTACCTTGGGTATGCTCAGTTTCCAGTATTCCCCTGTTATGTCTGATAATTTGGTGCTGATGTCCCCTCCCACTATATTAGTGATCTCCCCACACACATCTGCAATCTCAGACTCTTCAATGGGGTCATCTTCTGTTTTGCCAAGAAAGTCTATGGTAACGTTTTTGGCGAAGTCGCGGGAGATAACCACATCTAAAGTGCCCCATTCTCCGTTGTTAAACTCTATTCTTCCGTGATAAATGTCATCGCACTCTTCGCAGGGTGGATCTGGACATTCTTCTACAAGAGAGAAGAAGGTTGTGCTGAAAACATTGTACACCACCTCAATCAGCATCTTTTCCAAAGCAGCTTTATCCATCAAAAGTCTCCTCCTTCTGCCCCTGGTAGCTCTTCTAACTCAAACTCCGCGCCCTCTATGTCAAGAAGCACATTGCGCACATCTTCGGGTCTGAAGGGCTTTTTAATGAAAGCATCAACCCCCAAAGAGCGAATCTCCTCCACCTTCTCTTTTGCTCCCTCAGTAGTCACAACAACTATTGGTACCTCTCTGTAAATAGGATCCTTCTTGGCTTCTCTTATGAAGGTGATGCCGTCCATAACCGGCATGTTTATGTCTGTGAAGATAATGTCGATCCAGTTCTCCTCCAGTTGCTTCAAGGCTTCCTCTCCGTTGGCGGCCTCGAAGAACTGTGACACATTCAACCCTGATGCGGTCACAGCCTTCTTCACAAACTTACGCATGGTGGAGGAGTCATCTACAACAAGCACCTGCAAACCCATCAACTCACCTCCTTATTCCCCTCACCCTCAAGCTCTTTTTCGCTCTCTTTAAGGGCCTCCACAATATCTACCAAAAACTCTGTCCACAGCTCGCTTCCCTCTTTGTGGGTGAATCCAAGAGCCTCTAAAGCCTTCTTGTCCAGCTTGTAGGCAAGGCCGTCGCTGCCTGTGCCTATGCCCGTTCCTAATACAAATATGTTGCTTGTATGCACCACTGCAACTATGGGCAGTAGGTGTTCTGGGGCATTGGCAGGCTCGTGGTGGTACCTTATTGCTGCCACAATCTCTTCAGGAAGCCCCCACTTTTCCGCTATGCGTCCTCCAAGCTCAGCATGATCCATTCCAAGCACCTGCTTTTCTGCCTGAAGGAAAGAGACTCTCTCTTTTTTGGGAGACTCCTGTACAATCTTCATAATCTCTTTCACCTGCTCTTGTAGGTAGAGGCCCAGTATGGTTTTACCAACATCGTGCAATAGGCCTGCGGCATAGGCTACCCCTTGCTCCAAGTTCAGCTTTTCTGCGATCTTTTGAGAAAGAATGGCTACACATATTCCATGCCTCCACATCTCCTCAGCGGGCACGTCGTAGCCGGGGACGTCCTTCTTGATCTCTCCGGAGGTGTAATGGGTTAGGATTATTGAGAGCACTACGCTGTTACCCAGAACCACAAGGGCCTGTTTAAGGTCCTTAACATTGCCGTGGGGGTTGTAGAGGGGAGAGTTTGCCATCTTTAAGATCTCCGCAGCCATTCCTGGGTCTTTTGAGACCAGATCTTCTATCTTTGACGCTTCTACGTCTCTTTGCCCCATAAGGGATAGCACCTCATGCACCACAAAGGGCATGGGTTCTATTTTATCTACCTTCTGAATGACTTCTTCTACAACGCTCATAGTATCTTCTCCCCCATTCCCGGAGACTTTACCGCCACTTTGCCAGTTGCCAGGTCCAGGCTCAGGCTGCGGCTGATAGTGCCTCCCACGTCTTCCCCGCGAATGAGAATGCCGTTTTTCCAGAAGAGCTTTCTTGCAATCATGTAGTTTCTCTTTCCGATGTTGAAGTTGCTTTTTGATTCCAGGATCTCTGCCCCCCCGGCGAGTTTCACTATGATGGATCTCTTGTTTGCCCCCTTGGCGTAGGCTTCTTTGAAGAGCAAAGGGATTCCAGTATCACCGAAGGTGAAGGGATTGGCCTGCGCCTTTGCCTTGTTGAGGGACGATTCCGGTAAGAGGTAGTGCAGTATTCCTCCCACCTTGGCTTTGGGGTCGTAGATAGCCACCCCTATGCAGGAACCGAGGGCGTGTGTGACTATGATTCCGCTGGTTCCTTGAACCACCTTCATGTCTGCGATCTTCACAATGTATTGCATATAAGTCGTTCACTCCACCTCTTCTCTCGTTTTTGCAGCCCGTTGACCCTATTAGATACAATCTAACAACTGCAACGGTTAATAGATATACCAGGGGATGGTTTCTGTAAAGGTATATAATCCCTTGATGCTGTACCTTTGGCTTTTAAGCACTGTTATGTCCGTCGGTATTTCTACTTTCCTTTAACGCGATTAGACTATTATGGATTATATCCTGCCTTGGGTCCACTCTGAGATGCGGGCCTCCCACCATCTGGCTTTTTCTAACACCTCTTCTTCGTCCAAGGCCTCTATGATGCCGTCTCGCATGATCACCTTTCCTCCCATCACCACATCGCTTATGTCTCCAGAGCTTGCTGCGTATGCGAGATGAGATATGGGATCGTAGATGGGGGTGAGGTGTGGAGCAGAGGCATCAAACACCAGAATATCAGCCCTTTTGCCCACCTCAATGCTTCCGGTGTTTTCAAATAGCAAGGCCTTTGCGCCGTTACAGGTGGCCATCTTTAAAACCTCTTTGGCTGGCATGATGGAAGGATCTCCTGAGACTCCTTTTTGAACCATGGCCAGTGTTGAGACCTCGTCAAGCATGTGGAGGTTGTTGTTGCTGGCGGCTCCATCTGTGCCTATTGATAGCAGAACCCCCTTTGCTGCCATCTTTGCCACAGGTGCTATGCCATTGCCCAGCTTCAGGTTGCTTTGGATGCAGATGGAGACCCCGGTTTCCCTTCTGGTCAGTATCTCTATCTCTCTTTCAGAGGGCTTCACCACGTGGGCCAGTATCGTTGGGCCCTCAAAAACACCTTTCTCTTCAAGAAGCTCAATGGGGGGTAATCCATAGCGGGACGATACCTCTTCCACCTCCCAGGTGTTTTCGCTTGCATGGGTATGAAGCAGAAGGCCCATGCTTTTGGCCAGCTCTGAGGCCATCACCAGGGTTTCGGGAGAACAGGTGTAGGTTGCGTGGGGACAGATGGCTATCTTGATGTGGGGGTGACCCTGGAATCTCTCGGCCATCCTCTTTGCCCGTTTCAGGTAGTCTTCGGGGCCGTTGCCCATCTTGCTGGGAAAGTCAAACACCCCCATACCCAGCACAGCGTTCATTCTAACCTTCTCAAGCACAGGCACGCTCTCTTCAAGGTAGAAGTACATATCGTTGTAGAGCACTGTCCCCGACCTTATCATCTCTACCACTGCCAAGGCCGTTGCATCCCTAACAAACTCAGGGGATAGCCATGTGGACTCTGCCGGCCAGATATGCCGCTTAAGCCAGGTGTCTAAGGGTAGATCGTCTGCCATGCCTCTAAAGAAGACCATTGGGGCATGGGTGTGGGTGTTCACGAAACCGGGAGAGACTATTCCGTGGGGGCGAGAGATCTTCTCTTTGGCGTGCCAGCTCTTCTCAATCTCCTGGGTTGGCCTCACCGCCACGATCTCTCCGTTGTGAACTACAACGCTCCCTTGCTGGATAACCCTATCCAGCTTGTTGGCAAGTACGAACCTGCCCTCAACTATGAGGTCTGCTTCTCTCTTCTCCATTGGTTTTGGTTCGATCTCCTGAAGATGTTTGTATACACTAAATGTTATGGTTATGGGTGGTGTGGGGGCCACCAATGGGAACCTGTCCCTACATGAGAGCCCAATCCGTTTCCCCGCCCGTTGTGTTTGCCTGGATTGTTACCACTTCCTCCAGTGGAACCGCCGCTGCTGCTACCACCGCTACCTCCATCACTCACCCACCAAGAGATGCTAATCTTCACGTCGTCTCCGTCAGTGGAAGGATCGTCTCCATCGCTATAGATAATTCCCCAACACTTATCGCTGGATACGAGACCGAAGGAACCAGCTTTTAGAGGGCGTTGCCATGCGTCTTGGCCGCTGAGGTTAT
>JALWSI010000079.1 GCA_027080315.1 bacterium
CGGCAAGGCCAAACATGCCCTCCCCCTCTCTCTCAATGATCCTTCTGAGGTCCCCATCGGTTATCACCCCACGCACAACTCCCTCTTCGTCCAGAACCGTGGTTATGCCAAGCCTCTTGGAGGAGATCTCAATTATGGCCTCTTTCAAAGGGGTGGAAAGGTTCACCTTTGGAATCTCTTTCCCTTTATGCATGAGATCCTCAACGGTCAACAGCAGCCTCTTGCCTAAGGAACCACCGGGGTGGAAGAGGGCAAAATCCTCTTTCTTAAATCCCCTACGCTCCAGCAACACCACAGCCAAAGCGTCTCCCATGGCAAGGGCCGAAGTGGTGCTTGCCGTAGGCACTATGCCAAGGGGACAGGCCTCTTGCGAAACCCCCGTGTCCAGCACCACATCGCTCCGCTTGGCCAAGGTGGAGTTAAGATTACCCGTTAAAGCCACCAAAGGTATCCCAAGTCTTTTTATTGATGGAAGCAGATTGATCACCTCTGGGGTCTCTCCACTGTTTGAAAGGGCAATAATGGCGTCCTCCCTCATAACCATTCCCAGATCACCGTGTATCCCCTCGGCAGGGTGAAGAAAGAGAGAAGGGGTGCCTGTGCTTGCCAAAGTTGCCGCTATTTTACGGGCAATAATCCCCGATTTGCCCATACCCGTCACCACAACCCGCCCTTTACAGTTATATAGGATCTCTACCGCCCTGTAGATCTCTTCTCCAAGGCGCTCCTGCATCCTTAATAGCTCTTGAGCCTCTAAGGATATGACCCTCTTGGCAAGCTCAATGTGCCATCTGCTATCGTAAAGGGATCCTCTGTTCACTCCCCATCACCCTCCCTCAAGATCTCTGCAAAACCCAAAAGGGTGGGCAGCATAGCCTCAAGCTGATCCAGACTGATCATGTTGGGACCATCGCAGAGCGCCCTATCAGGATTGGGATGGGTCTCAACAAAGAGGGCATCGCAACCCGCTGCCACAGCGGCCCGGGCAAGCACCTCAACAAACTCCCTCTCTCCTGAAGAGGCGCCACCTGCACCACCGGGCAACTGAACGCTATGGGTTGCGTCAAACACCACAGGACAATTGGTGAGCTGCTGCATTATGGGGATTCCCCGAAAATCCACCACTAGATTGTTGTAACCAAAGGTGGTGCCCCTCTCGGTTATGAGCATACGGCGATTACCTTTGGCCTCCACCTTCTTCAAAACGTTTACCATATCCCTCGGGGCCATAAACTGCCCCTTCTTAACGTTTACAGGCAACCCTGTCTCTGCAGCGGCCATCACAAGGTCGGTCTGGCGGCACAGAAACGCTGGTATTTGCAGCGCATCAAGCACCTCAGCGGCAAGCTCAACCTCCTCAACGGCGTGCACGTCTGAGATGACTGGGATATTGAACCTCTCCTTAACCTTAGCAAGCATATCCAATCCCATGATTATTCCGGGTCCCCGATACGACTTGTGAGAGCTTCTGTTGGCCTTGTCGTAAGAGGACTTAAACACCAAAGGCACTCCGAACCTCTGGCACATCTCACATAGCCTCTCTGCCGCCTCCATGAGTACCTCAAGGCTCTCAATCACGCAGGGACCTGCAATGAGGGCCAAAGACTTCCCTCCTCCAAATAGGGCATCCCCTATCTTCACGGTTCTGGTAGGAAAGTTCATCTCTCCACCCCCTTGCGCCTCTCAATAGCCGCCTTGACCAGGCCTACAAAGAGAGGATGAGGCTCAAAGGGTCTTGACTTGAACTCGGGGTGATACTGAACGGCAACAAACCACGGGTGATCTTTAAGCTCAACAACCTCAACCAGATCCCTTTTAGGGTAAACCCCTGCTATTCTAAGCCCCTTGTCAGAAAGGGCCTTTCTGAAGGCGTTGTTAAACTCAAAGCGATGGCGGTGTCTCTCGCTTATGTCCCTTCTGCCGTAGCAGGAATACGCTACGCTGTCCTCCGAAAGAAGGCAGGGATAAGCCCCCAATCTCATTGTGCCTCCCCTGTCTATCACTCCCTCCTGCTCAGGTGAGAGAAAGATTACGGGGTGAGAGGTTGAAATGTGAAACTCTGTGCTCTGGGCATCTGAGTACCCACATACGTTGCGGGCAAACTCCACCACCGCCACCTGCATCCCCAAGCATATCCCCAAGAACGGGGTCTTATTCTCTCTAACGTAACGAACCGTCTCAATCTTTCCCTGGATGCCCCGGGAGCCAAATCCCCCTGGCACAACCACCCCGTCAACCCCTTTCAGAAATCTATCTGGACCCTCACGTTCAACCGCTTCTGAATCCACCCATAGGATCTCCACCGAGCAGTCATTTGTAGCCCCACCGTGAACAAGGGCCTCAACCAGGCTCTTGTAGGAGTCGTGCAGATGGGCATACTTCCCTGCAATGGCTATCTTAACCCTCCTTTTGGGGTTCTTGATCACCTCAACCAACCGCTCCCATCTGGAAAGATCCCCATCCCTGTGCTTAAGCCCCAGCTTCTCAACGATGATGGCGTCCAGTCCCTCCTTGTGAAAGTTGAGAGGGATCTCGTATATGGTCTCTGCATCCAAAGCTGTGATCACCGCCCTCTCTTCAACGTTACAGAAGAGGGAGATCTTGGCCTTTATGGAGGAATCCAAGGGCACATTGGTGCGACATAGAATGATGTCAGGCTGGATACCAATGGCCCTGAGCTCTCTAACGCTGTGCTGGGTGGGCTTGGTCTTAACCTCCCCCGCCTTGCTCATGTAGGGAACCAAAGTGAGGTGAATGTAAAGGACGTTTCTTTTCCCCTCCTCCAACCCCATCTGACGAATGGCCTCTAAGAAGGGAAGGCTCTCTATGTCGCCCACGGTTCCCCCGATCTCTGCCACAACCACCTCCCCCTCGTCTGCCACCCTGCGAATTGACTCTTTTATCTCGTTGGTGATGTGGGGGATAACCTGTACAGTACCCCCCTTGTAGTCTCCGTGCCTCTCTTTGGCTATTACGTCGTGGTATATTCTGCCGGTGGTCACATTGTTCTTCTTGCCCATCACCACAGAGGTGAACCTTTCATAATGTCCCAGGTCCAGATCTGTCTCTGCCCCGTCCTCAGTCACAAAGACCTCACCGTGCTGAAAGGGGTTCATGGTTCCAGGATCCACATTTATGTAAGGATCAAGCTTAATGAAGGTAACCTTAATCCCCATTGATTCAAGAAGAGCCCCAATAGAGGCAGCAGCTATACCCTTGCCCAGAGAGGAGAGTACCCCTCCAGTAACGAATATGTACTTGGTCTCTCTACCCATTATCGTTCTCCTTCTTCAAAAGGGCCTCCACCCGCTCTACGTCTTTGGGGGTATCCACCCCCACTGATACGTAGGATGTGGTGGCAACCCTAATGGGGATTCCATACTCCAATGCCCTCAGTTGTTCCAGAGACTCGCATCTCTCCATTCTACCCTCAGGCAGATTCACAAACTCTTTGAGCACCTCTCGGTGGTAACCATAAATGCCCACATGCACCCCAACCATAGTGCTAAGCTCGTCAAAGCCGAGTCTCCCTCTGTTAAAAGGGATGGGGGAACGGGAGAAGTAGAGGGCAAACCCCTTACAATCACAAACCACTTTCACACAGTTAGGATCCTCATACTCCTCAAGGTTCTGCAAAGGGCGCTTCAAAGTGGCTATGGCATCCGGGCTACGCTTTAAAAGGGAGATAACCTCCTCTAAAGCTGCAGGCTCCATTAAGGGTTCATCCCCCTGAAGGTTGATGAAAAACTCTCCCTCTACACCTTCTGCCGCCTCTGCCACCCTATCGCTACCGCTACGACAATCCTCAGAGGTGAGCACCCCTTCTCCCCCAAAGCCCCTGACAGCATCAAGAATCCCTCTATGATCAGTAGCCACCAAAACCCTTGATACCCCTTTGGCTGCAGTGGCGGCACGATACACATGCTCAACCATAGGCCTTCCCAAAATAGGAGCCAAGGGCTTTCCAGGAAACCGGCTGGAGCCGTACCTGGCAGGAATCACAACCACAACCTCACCACTCATGACGCCGAAATCACCTATAAAATAAGGGTTTTTCTGTCAAGAAAAAATATATGATAAAAAATTAGGCATACTACTTGACAAATTAAGACACATATCCTATATTAAGGAGCGGAAATAGAAAAAAGGAAGAGTGAGGAGGTGGTATCATGGCGATAGTGAAGTTTGATCCCTTCAAAGAGCTTTACTCCATGAGGAGCCAGATGGATCGTCTCTTTGACTCCCTGCTCAGGGGAGAAGAGGGTGAGCAGCTTATGGGGAAAGGCCTTTGGGCACCTGCAGTTGATATCTACGAGACCGAGGACGAGATCGTGCTCAAGGCCGAACTTCCCGGAGTTGATAAGAACGATTTAGAGGTGAAGGTTGAGAACAACACCCTTATCCTGAAAGGTGAGAAGAAACAGGAGACTGAGATAAAGAAGGAGAACTACCACAGGGCAGAGCGTATCTATGGGCAGTTCCAGAGGATATTCACCCTGCCTAACACCGTTGATACAGACAAGATAAAGGCCACCTTCAAGAGTGGCATCTTAACCTTGAGCCTACCCAAGAAGAAGGAGGCCAAGCCCAAACAGATAACCGTGAAGGTAGAAGAATAACCCCCAATAAAAGCCACTCTTAACAAATTACACCCTCCCAACCCGGCGCCGCAAATGCGGCCCTTTTTTATTGCCAAAGAGGTTGAAATAACTAATCTCCCTTGACAGTGCAGATAAAGAGGAATAATGGCACGAAAATCCCGATCAAGCAAAAGGGAAAGCTAATTTTATTGAAATTGAAGGAGTTTTGATGAAAGGGAAAATCGTTATTGACTCGGCCTTGTGCAAAGGATGTGGTCTCTGCATAGAGGCCTGCCCCAACAAGCTCCTTGAGCTGGGAGAGGAGCTGAACGAGAAGGGTTATCACTTTGCCGTCTTCTTGGAAGAGAGAGACGGCAAGGGCTGTGTTGGTTGTACGCTGTGTGCAATCACCTGTCCAGAAGTAGCCATAGAGGTGTATCGTGAAGAGGGATGAAGAGCTTGTCTTAATGAAGGGCGCCCATGTTTTGGGCGAAGCCGCCATACGGGCTGGGTGTCGCTACTACTTTGGATACCCCATCACCCCCCAGAACGAGGTGCCAGAATACATGTCCCAACGATTGCCAGAGGTGGGGGGAACCTTTTTGCAGTCTGAAAGCGAGCTGGCGGCTATCAACATGGTGATCGGTGCCAGCATGGCCGGTGGAAGGGTTATGACCTCCTCCTCAAGCCCGGGTATTAGTCTTATGCAAGAGGGGTTGTCATACATTGCCGGTCAGGAGCTATCAGTAGTAGTATCAGACATGATTCGCGGAGGGCCAGGTCTTGGCAATGTGGCTCCATCCCAGTCCGACTATTTCCAGGCCACCCGAGGAGGAGGCCATGGGGACTACCGGCAGATCGTTCTGGCCCCTGCCTCCATTCAGGAGCTTGCAGACCTCACCTATGAGGCCTTTGACCTTGCAGATAGATACCGAATGGCGGTGATGATTCTTGGCGACGGCATGGTGAGCCAGATGATGGAACCTGTTAGGCTGCCAGTTATGAGGGATCTTAACGATCTCCCCAAAAAAGACTGGATCCTTGACGGAGCCGAAGGAAGGCCAAGCAGGATTGTCCGTTCTCTCTATCTGGATCTTGGGGTGTTGGAAGAGCACAACTGGAAACTGGTAAGAAAGTACGAGATCGTTGAGCGTGAAGAGGTGCGCTACGAGCACTTCATGACCGACGACGCCAACATGCTGGTGGTGGCCTTTGGAACCGCCGCCAGAATCGCCAAAGGAGCGGTGAAGAGGGCTCGCCGTGAAGGTTTGAATGTTGGGCTTTTCAGGCCAATCACCCTGTGGCCCTTCCCCAAAGACGAGCTGAGAGAACTGAGCAGGCGTATTCACAACATCTTAGTCTTTGAGTTCAACGCTGGTCAGATGGCAGAGGACGTGCAGGCCGCTGTATGCGATCAGGCAGAGGTGATCTCTTACGCCCGTCCGGGAGGCACAGTACCCACCGCTCAAGAGGTGGCAAGAGTGATAGCAGGACAGTATTACCAGAGGGAGATTCAGTAACCATGAAAAAGGTGTTCACTAAGACTCCGGTTTTAAAGCCCGTCCCATTCCACTACTGTCCAGGGTGCGGCCACAGCATTGCCCACCGCCTCGTGGCAGAGGTGATTGATGAGATGGGCATGAGAGGAAAGGCCATTGGTATTCCCCCTGCAGGATGCGCCGTTCTGGCGTACAACTACTTTGACATAGACATGGGAGAGGCTCCCCATGGCAGGGGTACCGCCGTGGCAACGGGTATAAAAAGGGTTCTGCCTGACCGTCTGGTCTTCTCTTATCAGGGAGACGGGGACGTGGCAGCCATAGGAACCGCAGAGACCTTCCACTCTGCCAACAGGGGAGAGTGCATAACCTGTATCTTCATAAACAACGGGGTTTACGGCATGACAGGAGGCCAGATGGCCCCTACCACAATGGTAGGACAGCCAACAACAACATCACCCGGCGGAAGAGACCCCAAGTTTCACGGACACACCTTGAAGTTCACAGAGATACTTGCTCAGCTTCCTGGCACCGCCTATGCCGTGAGAACTGCGGTGCACAAACCCGCCGCCATACGCAAGGCCAAGGCTGCCATTCGCAAGGCCTTTGAGGTTCAGATGGCAGGCCTTGGATTCAGCGTGGTAGAGATCCTTTCGCCCTGCCCCACAAACTGGAAGATGACCCCTGTTCAGGCTATAAAGTGGATAGACAAGCAGGTTACCAAAGAGTTCCCTATTGGGGTTTTCAAGGACCTTAGCGCGGAGAAGAGCCATGCTGATTAAGACCATATTTGCAGGATTCGGAGGACAAGGCGTGCTCCTTATGGGATACGCATTTGCATATGCTGCCATGAAAGAGGGCAAACACGTCACCTATCTACCCAGCTACGGAGCAGAGATGAGGGGAGGAACCGCCAACTGCGTGATCTCCATCTCTGACGAAGAGATAGCCTCCCCTGTTGCATCCTCTCCAGACATCGCGGTGGTGTTAAACAAGCCCTCTCTCATCAGGTTCCAGAACCAGGTGCAGTCTGGCGGCGTGCTCTTCATAAACAGCGACCTGGTTGATACCCTTCCCATAAGAGGAGACATCAGAATCTACCAGGTACCAGCCACCAAACTGTCTGAAAGTCTTGGCAGCAACAGGTCTGCCAACATGGTTATGCTTGGAGCCTTCATAAACAAGTCTCGGCTCATAAGCTTAGAGAGCGCCAAAGAGGCCTGCCACGAGATAT
>JALWSI010000080.1 GCA_027080315.1 bacterium
ATGATCGCTTCCTGCTTTGTGCGTCAGGGACAGGAACGACTTGAGCCCAACAGTTTAAAAAAGGGATCCGAAGGGTGGTCAAAGGCGGTACCCTTTGGGGGAGGCCGGAGGCCATTCCAAGAGGAACCCACCTGGCAAAGCCAGGTTCAAGTTCCCCTGTCCGCAACGGCAAAGCGGGAAGCTTTTATGGCTTTGAAGAAAGAGAACGTTCTATTTGCAGGTTTGTAGAAGTGTGAGTTAAGCCTCTTTTTTTGAACAGCTTTAAAAGGCCAAGCCTTTTTAGATATACGAGGACTTCTCCTCCCCCCTCCCCCGTTCAGCCTCTCCTGCAGGCGAAAGGGAGGAGAGATTCAGTGCAGGATGCGCCGCTTGCGTGGAGAATGCGGCCCCGCACCATAGACGAGGTGGTGGGCCAGAGCCATCTTTTGGGACCTGGTATGCCCCTTAGAGCTATGATTGAGCGAGGGTTGCTGAGGGCTGCTGTGTTCTACGGTCCACCTGGTTGCGGGAAGACCGCCCTTGCCCACGTTATTGCGGAGCAGTCAAAGGCAGATTTTATAGGTTTGAACGCCGTCTCTCACGGGGTGAAAGAGATAAGAGCCGCGGTAGAGAGGGCATTTTTGAACAGAAGACAGGGAAGTTCCACCTTGCTCTTCATTGATGAGATTCACCGTTTCACCAAGGTTCAACAGGAGAGCCTTCTGCCCCATGTAGAAGAGGGGCTCTTTGTGCTCTTGGGGGCCTCAACCGAGAACCCGCGGGCTGCTCTGAGCAGGGGGTTGGCCTCGCGGCTCACCCTTTTTGCCTTCAAACCCCTGAGCAACCATGAGATTCATCAACTTCTGTTGAGGGCCTTGCGAGACCCACGGGGCCTTAAAGATAGGGGATTGAGCGTTGCAGAGGAGGCCTTTGAGCTCATTGAGGATCACGCCTCTGGGGATGCCCGCAGAGCGCTGAATGCCTTAGAGCTTGCTGCAATCACCGCTGAAGAGAGGGGCTTGAACCAAATAGAGGTTGATCTTGTTGCCGAGGTGCTTGGCACAAGGGCCTCTTCTTACCTGCGCAGTGAGCACTACGACGTGATCTCTGCTTACATTAAGAGCATAAGAGGCTCAGATCCAGATGCTGCCCTATTCTGGATGGCCAGGATGCTTCAGGGTGGTGAAGATCCCCTATTCGTCGCCCGTAGGTTGGTTATAGCCTCTGCAGAGGATGTGGGTTGCGCTGATCCCATGGCCCTGGTTGTGGCCACTGCCGCCTTAAAGGCAGTGGAGGCCATAGGAATGCCTGAGTGCGCGATTCCTCTGGCAGAGGCAACGGTTTATGCCGCTGCAGCCCCCAAGAGCAACAGGGCGTATCTGGCTCTTAAGAAGGCCCAGGCAGACGCAGAGGATCCCCAGGTGAATGCTCAGGTTCCCCTCCACATCACCAATAGGGCTCCAGGCAGCAGGGATTATCGTTATCCCCACGATTACCCAGGCCACTTTGTGAAGCAGAGCTATCTTCCTGAGCCTCGCCTCTACTACCTGCCTACTGAGCTTGGAAGGGAGAGGCTGATAAAAGAACGGCTCTTCCAGCTGTGGGGGAGAGAGAGGTACGGCAATGAGTAAGGCCGAGCTTAGGAGAGAGATGGTGGCTGCCAGGGAAAGCCTGCCAAAAGAAGAGCGCCTGAGGGCCCAAGAGCTGATACTGAAGAGAGTGGTTGAGAGGCCTGAGTGGGAGAGAGCCAAGGTTGTGGCCCTTTACCACCCCTTTAGAGGAGAGGTGGATCTTCTTGGGCTTTTTAAGTGGGCTGGCAAGAGGACCCTTCTCTTTCCAAGGGTGTGCGGCAAGACCCTGAGGTTCTGTAAGGTTGATTCCTTAAAAGAACTGACCCCTGGGAGTTTCGGTATTCCTGAGCCATCTGATTCTTGTGTTGAGTGTCCTATTGAAGAGATTGACCTTCTTCTGGTGCCAGGTGTGGCCTATTCTGAGAGGGGGTATCGCCTTGGGTACGGTGGTGGATACTACGACAGGGTGCTTGCAAAGAAGGGATGCTGGCAGATGGCGATAGGTGTGGCCTTCTCTTGCCAGCTCTTGCCAGAGGTTCCTGTAGAGCCGTGGGATAGACCGGTGGATCTTGTTTTGAGCGAAGATAGAGCGATCTTTCCTGCCACTTCTACCTGGATATGAACAGATAAAGGGAGGATGAGAAGATGGGTACCGCTACAGTACTGACAGTGCTCTTTGGGGTGCTTGGAGGCGTGGCTTTAGGGTTTGGAATAGCCACGTTTCTCAGAAAGCACATTCAAAGTGCCAGGATAGAGGGCATGAAGGACGATGCCCAGCGTATCCTGGAAGAGGCCAAGAAAGAGGCCGAGAACATCAAGAAGGAGGCTGTGCTTGAGGCCAAAGAGCTGGCCCTGAAAGAGAGGGACAGGGCCATGAAGGAGGTGTCGGACAGAAAGAGGGATCTTGAGAAGAGAGAGGTTCGCCTTGCCCAGAAGGAGGAGCAGTTAGAGAAGAAGATTCAGCAGCTGGACGGAGAGTGGAGGGATCTGAAGCAAGAGAAGAACCAGCTCAACCAGAGAGAACGCAATCTTGAGAGGAGAGAGAAGGAGATAGAGGCCCTGTTTCATCAGGTGAACGAGAGGCTTGAGAAGATAGCCCAGATGACCCGAGAAGAGGCCAAGCGTGAGCTGATTGAGAACATGAAGAAGGAGGCTCGCAAAGAGGCCTTTGAGATTGTGAAGAACATTGAGGAGAAGGCCAAAGAGGAGGCGGACATCAGGGCCAAAAAGATACTGGCATTGGCCATCCAAAAGTACTCTTCTGACGAGGTGGCAGAGTACACGGTGTCGGTGGTTCAGCTTCCCTCTGACGAGATCAAGGGGCGCATCATTGGCCGTGAAGGCAGAAACATCAGGGCCTTTGAGAGTATAACAGGGGTGGATCTGATCATTGACGATACCCCTGAGGCGGTGGTGCTCTCTTGCCACGATCCTATCCGCCGTGAGGTGGCGAGGGTTGCCCTTGAGAGGCTTGTGAAGGACGGCAGGATACATCCAGGCCGCATTGAGGAGATTCACGCCAAGGTGAAGAAAGAGATTGAGGGCCTCATGAAAGAGGCTGCCTCTTCTGCGGTTTTTGAGCTGGGAATCCACAACCTCCATCCTGAGCTTCTCAAGCTGCTTGGACGGCTCAAGTACAGAACCAGCTACACCCAGAATATGCTTAGCCACTCAAAAGAGGTTGCCTACTTCTGTGGAATCATGGCTGCGGAGCTGGGGTTGAATGTGGAGCTTGCCAAGCGGATGGGCCTGCTTCACGACATTGGCAAGGCTGTGGATCACGAGGTGGAGGGTTCTCATGCCCAAATAGGTGCTGATCTTGCCAGAAAATACGGTGAGAAGCCCGAGGTGGTTAACGCCATATTGGCGCACCATGGAGAGGAGGAGCCCAAAACACCAGAGGCGGTGCTGACCATCGCCGCTGACACCCTCTCTGCTGCAAGACCTGGTGCAAGAATGGAGATGCTGGAGGCTTATGTGAAGCGCATAAACAAACTTGAGGAGATAGCCTCTTCATTCCCGAGTGTGAACAAGGCATACGCTATTCAGGCAGGTAGGGAGATAAGGGTGATTGTTGATCCCGAAAGCGCCTCTGACGAAGAACTCTACTTCTTGGCCAAGGATGTGGCTAAGAAGCTGGAGGAGAGCCTCACCTATCCAGGCCAGATCAAGGTCCACGTGATCAGAGAGACCAGGGCCGTGGAGTACGCGAAGTGAGGGTTGATTGATGCGGGTTCTTATGGTGGGAGACATTGTTGGTAAGCCGGGGAGAATGGCGCTGAAGAAGTGGCTTGCAGGCTTGGTCTCCCAGTTTGAGATTGACGTGGTGGTCGTTAACGGCGAGAACTCAGCAGGGGGGCTTGGACTTACTTCAAAGGTGATAGACGAGATCTTTAGATGCGGGGTGAATGTGATCACCACGGGAAACCACGTGTGGGACAAGAAGGAGATGGTGACTGAGATAATGAACTGGCAGGGCATAGTACGCCCTGCCAATTATCCCCCTGGGGTGCCAGGAGAGGGTTGGCTTGTCCACACGCTTCCCACTGGAGAGAAGCTCGGGGTGGTGAACATATCTGGCAGGGTCTTTCTGGATAACCTTGACTGTCCATTTCAGGTGATTGAGAGGCTGTTGCCGGAGGTGAGAGAGCACACCCCTGCCATTCTCGTTGATCTTCACGCCGAGGCCACCTCTGAAAAGCTGGCCATGGCGTGGTTTTTGGACGGTAAGGTGAGTGCCGTTATTGGCACCCATACCCATGTCCAGACCGCTGACGAGAGGATACTTCCAAAGGGAACAGCTTACCTCACCGACGTTGGTATGACCGGGCCCTACGATGGGATAATTGGAATGGACAGGGATGTGGTTATTCGCAGGTTTCTTTACCAGATGCCCCAGAGGTTTGAGGTGGCCAAGGGCCCTGTTCAGTTGAATGCGGTGGTTATTGAGATAGACGGAGAGAGTGGAAAGGCTTTGAGCATTGAGAGGGTGTTGAAGGTGGAGGATGGAGACCAGGATTCTTGACGGCAGGGCCTTGGCTCAAAAGGTGAATCAGAGAATAAAGGCCACCATTGAGTCTAAAGGGCTCAGTCCCGGACTTGCGGTTATCTTGGTGGGAGAGGACCCTGCTTCGTGTATCTACGTTCAGAAGAAGGAAGAGTGCTGTGAAAGCGTGGGCATACGCTCATTCTTCCACAGGCTGCCTGCAACCACCACTCAAAAAGAGCTTCTGAACCTGGTGGAGAGGCTGAACCACGACCCCTTGGTTGATGGGATTCTGGTTCAGCTTCCCCTTCCCGAGGGTTTGGATGCCACAGAGCTTCTTGATGCCATAGATCCCGCAAAGGACGTGGACGGGTTTCATCCCATCACCATGGGCAGGCTGGTGGAGGGGCGTGAAGATATCTCTCCATGCACTCCTAAAGGGGTTATGAGGATCCTTGATGAGTACCAGATTCCCCTTGAGGGGAAAGAGGTGGTGATCGTTGGGGCCAGCAACATCGTTGGCAAGCCCCTTGCCATGATGATGGTGAACAGAATGGCCACTGTAACCCTCTGTCATATCAAGACTAAGGATATCTCGGTTCACACGAAGAGAGCGGAGATTCTCTGCTCTGCCACAGGGGTGCCACACCTCATCAAGAGGGAGCTTGTGATGCCCGGGGCTGTGGTGATTGACATTGGCATATCCCGATGGAAGGGCAGAACCGTGGGTGATGCAGACACAGAGGGGCTAATGGGTGTTGCATCGGCAATCACCCCTGTCCCCGGCGGGGTTGGGCCTATGACAGTGGCAATGCTCATGGAGAACACTTTAATTCTCCACGCGCTCAGGCATGGCATTGAGCTTGATTGGTAGCGAAGGCCCGTCTTTTGCTTTTGTGGTACTTAATGGTTTTTTATCCTCCGATACACATTTAAAGGG
Source organism: bacterium (assembly GCA_027080315.1). Taxonomy (GTDB): domain Bacteria; phylum Thermosulfidibacterota; class Thermosulfidibacteria; order Thermosulfidibacterales; family JALWSI01; genus JALWSI01. The sequence continues at coordinate 5,477 of JALWSI010000080.1, forward strand.
GTGATTTATGCCTGTGATGGAGCTTCCCTTCCTGTTATCTGCCACTCAAGAGGTTCTTGGGGTCTCCCTTCTCACCCAGCGCATCAAAGAGCGCATTAGTTCAGAGTTTTCTGATATCTGGGTCAGAGGTGAGGTCTCAAACCTCAAACGCACCGCTGCAGGGCATTGCTACTTCAGCCTGAAGGAAGGGGATGCACTTCTCAAGGCGGTTCTGTTCAGAGGACGCGGGAGCAGATACTTCTCCAGACATCTTGAAGATGGGGCTGAGGTGATCTGCTACGGGAGCATAACCGTTTACGAGCCCCGGGGCGAATACCAGCTCATCGTTGAGTTTGTGGAGCTCGCCGGTCAGGGTGCCCTTTATGCCCAGCTGGAGTATCTGAAACAGCGGCTTAAGGAGGAGGGCCTTTTTGATGAGCAGCGCAAGCGCACCATACCACAGCTTCCCCAGGTGGTGGCCCTTGTTGCATCCCATGCTGCAGCGGCTTTGGAGGATATGCTGAAGATACTTGAGGAGTATCCTCTTCCCCTTGAGGTTCTCGTCTATCCCATAGCCTCACAGGGAAACGAGGCTCCTTCCTCAATCGTTAAGGCCTTTGAGGCCGTTGGGCGTCACGGCAGGGCCGAGCTTGTGGTGCTGGCACGGGGTGGGGGATCCGTTGAAGACTTGTGGGCCTTTAACTACGAGTCTGTGGTGAGGACTGTGGCTGGCTCCCCTGTTCCCGTGATCACAGGGATAGGGCACGAGATAGACACAACTTTGGCGGACCTTGCAGCGGATCTCAGGGCTCCCACCCCAACAGCGGCGGCTGAGGTTATTGTGTCAAATGCAAAAGAGGTGGTTAGGTCTTTTCAGGAGTTGAAGAGGCGTCTTCTTGATGAGGTGGAGGCCAAGTTCACGGAGCTAAAGGGGCACCTTCACCTGCAACGAACAAAACTACACTCCTTGGATCCCAAGAGAAGGCTGAGGGAGCAGAGACTTCACCTCTCTAACATCTCCGCTGCAATGGAGGGAATCCTGCGAGAGCGCATCCTGAGCTTGAGGGGCCAGCTTGCTGAGCTGAGACACAGGCTTGAAAGGCATTCTCCCCTGCTTAAGGTGGAACAGGATAGAGAGAGGCTTGTTAGGCTGCAAGAGGGATTGGTTAGTGGTGCATTGATGGGGATTGATCGGCGACGCCACCAACTGCGCGTCTTGGAAGAAAAACTGAAGGGCCTCAATCCTTCCTCTCCCCTTGAGAGGGGATATGCCCTTTGTTTTAAGGACGGTAAGGTCGTTAGATCCGCTTCTTCGTTGACTCCACAGGATAGGGTTAGAGTGCGATTCTTGAAGGACGAGGCCCTGTGCGAGGTTATTGAGACTAAGAAGGGTTCTCTATCTGGGGGTGGTGAAGGGTGAGAATATACGGAGAGACCAAGAGGCTCACTCCCCAGCAGCGAAAAGAGCTTGAGCGCCTCTACCGTCGCAGGGTCTCGCCAAAGGTTCTCGTTACTCCAGAACTCGGCCGGGAACTCTCCCAGCTATCTCGTAAGCTGAACCGTCAGTTAGCGGTTCTCGTTGACCGAAAGGGAAGGGTGACCCATGTGATACTGGGGGACCATGACTCCATTCTCATTCCTGACCTCACTGCCTGGCGCATAGGATGGGGAAGCCTGCGAGGGCTTCGCTGTGTACACACCCACCTCTCCGGTGAGGAGATCAGCGAGGAGGACCTTACCGACATGGTGCTTTTGAGGCTTGACGCCATGGTGGTGATCCAGGTTGGTGAAGATGGATTCCCAAACGAGGTGGCCTTTGCCCACATCGTCCCCCA
>JALWSI010000081.1 GCA_027080315.1 bacterium
TGTGGCAGAAGAGCACATTGCCCGCATGAAAGACGGTGCCATAATAGCCAACAGCGGCCACTTCAACGTGGAGATAGACGTTGAAGCCTTAGAACGGCTGGCCACAAAGAAGGAGAGGATAAAGCCCTTTGTGGACGAGTACACCATGGAGGATGGAAGAAGGATCTACCTCTTGGGTGAAGGAAGGCTCATCAACCTGGTGGCCGCCGAGGGTCACCCATCTGCGGTTATGGATATGAGCTTCGCCAACCAGGCCCTCTCGGCAGAGTACCTCTTCAGGCACGGTAGGGAGCTGAACCGTCAGGTTTACAAGGTGCCCATTGAACTTGACAGAGAGGTGGCCTCTCTAAAGCTGGAGGCTCTGGGAATAGAGATAGACACCCTCACTGAAGAGCAAGAGGAGTACCTCTCTTCGTGGGAGCTGGGAACCTGAGCAGGAAAGAGGGTTCATGCGGGTAGGGGTGATTGGGGCCGGAAGCTGGGGAACAGCCATCGCCCACCACCTTGCCCAAAAGGGCTTTGAGATAACCCTCTGGTGTTTTGAAGAAGAGGTGGCAGAGGCCATTGGCAGAGAGAGAGAAAACCCCGTATTTCTGCCGGGGATAACCCTCTCTCATAACATCTCTCCCACCACCAACCTTCAAGAGGCCACCCAGGGGAAAGACCTGCTGGTGAACGTGGTGCCCGCCCAGTTTGTGAGAGAGACCTGGAGCAAGGTTGGCAAGCCTGCAGTGCCTGTGGTCTCGGCCTCAAAAGGCATAGAGGTGAAGACCGGGGCCCTGATGAACCAGGTGTTTGAAGAGCTGTTCTCAGAGCAGTGGGCCAAAGATAACCTGGCCATACTCTCTGGACCCAGCTTTGCAAAAGAGGTGGCCCAGGGCCTGCCAACCGCTGTGGTAACTGCGGCCTTCAAAGAGTCAACCGCTGAGATGGCGGCGGTGGTGTTCCACACCAACAGGTTCAGGGTTTACACCCAGCACGATCCTGTAGGGGTAGAGGTGGCAGGAGCGGTTAAGAACGTCATAGCCATAGCCTCGGGGATATGCCAGGGGCTCGGTCTTGGAGAGAACGCCAAGGCCGCCCTGATAACCAGAGGGCTTGCAGAGATGAGCCGTCTGGGAACCAAGCTGGGGGCTAATCACCTCACCTTTATGGGACTTGCAGGAGTGGGGGATCTGGTGTTGACTTGCTCAGGAGACCTGAGCAGAAATCGCAGGGTAGGCATAAGGCTCGGTCAAGGAGAGAGTCTTGACGAGATACTTGGGGGAATGAAGATGGTGGCAGAGGGGGTGGCCACCACCAAAGCGGTGGTTGAGCTTTCTGAGAGACTCGGGGTAGAGATGCCCATAGCCTCGGCCCTGTACAGGATTCTCTTCAATAACCATTCGCCCCTTGAGGTTATGGAGAATCTCCTCTCAAGGGCGCCAAAGAGGGAGTTTGCCTGAGGGTGAAGAAGAGACAGGTGAACGTGTTTAACCTGCCCAACGGCATAACCGCCCTAAGGGCACTCATGGTGATCCCTGTGGTGGCATGCCTATCAACCCCTGAGCTGGGCTGGAACCTCTTGGGGGGCGTGATCTTTTTGGGTGCATCCCTAACTGATCTGCTTGACGGGTTTCTGGCAAGGCGAAGGGGAGAGGTGACCAACGCGGGGAAGCTACTTGATCCGCTGGCAGACAAGATCCTGCTTCTGGGAGCGCTGCTTCCCATGATCAGGCTTCAATGGATACCCCCCTGGTTGGGGGTCTTGA
>JALWSI010000082.1 GCA_027080315.1 bacterium
AATCAGCAGCTCTGCTCGGCACCATCTCTTGCCAGTCTCCACATAGAGAGAGGTGGCTCGGTGGGTGAGTTCAGCTGGGAATCTCTCTGTGTTCACATTCAGGCCTATTCCCAGCACCATCCAGCTCAGACTGGCCCCATGACTCTCCGCCTCTACCAGAATACCTGCCACTTTTCGGGAGGATATGAATAGATCATTTGGCCACTTTATTTTGGCCTCAATCTTACACACCTCTCTCACCGTCTCGACGAGAGCCACAGAGGCCACCATTGTTAGACGCTGGGCCTCCATCAAGCCCTTCTTAGGGCGGAGCAGCAGTGATAGGTAGAGGCTTGCCCTGTGAGGGGAGTACCATGATCTTCCGCTTCTCCCTTTGCCTTTGGTTTGACCCTCTGCCACCACCAAGGTGCCCTCAGGGGCTCCCTCTCTGGCCATTCTGGCACAGAGGGTGTTTGTTGAGTCAACAATGTCAAAGTAGTGGTAATGGTCAGGAGCAAGAAGATGGGTAAGATCCTCGCCCGCCTCTGCCACGCGGGGTAGGAAGATGGCAGGGTGAAGCAGATCAAAGACGCTATTGAGTCTGTAGCCTTTGCCTTGCTCCCTCTCAATGGAGATTCCTGCCTGTTCCAGGTTATTGATCCATTTCCAGATGGCTGTTCGTGAGAGTCCGGTCTTTTTGGCGAGCTCTTCTCCCGAGACCCACTGGCCCTTATTGGCCACTAAGGCCTCTCCAATCACAAGCCAGGGGGGGCTCTTTTGAACGGTTAAAGACATGCAGGACGGATCCCCTTCACCGATAACTGAAGGGTCTTGTTGCCGTTCCACAGATTCAGGGTGGGATACACAGCCAGATCTACCCTGGTGTTCTGCACAATTGAGAGGGTGTCTCCAAGGTCAAATCCTATACATTCCACCACGGTATTGCCCTTTACTGCTTGGAACTTAAGATGGTTTTTACCCACGATCTTGGGATTTTGAACTGATACCTCTCTCATGAGAAAGAAGGGTTGAGGGTTGGCCTCGCCATAAGGCTCCAGAAGCTTCAGATCGTTGAGAAGCTTTCCGTTAAGGTCCTTCATCTCAATAGTACCTTCAAGCTCAAGGACCTTCTCTCTCTTTTCAAAGACCAATCTCTCGGCAACCTGGGCCACAGCCTCTTTGAAAGGCCCTGCGTTCTCCTTGGAGATGCTGAAACCTGCGGCCTTCTTGTGCCCTCCAAGGCCTTTTAGCAGGTTAGAGCATCTTTGGAGTATCTCAAGAAGATCGGTCTCTCCCCAGCTCCTTGCCGATCCTCTTCCCGTTTCTCCATTGAAGAAGGAGACCAAGGCCGTGGGACGTCTAAGCCTCTCTGCCACCCTGGCAGCCACTATTCCAATCACCCCAGGATGCCAATCATCTCCAAAGAATACAGCAAAGGGAGGCAGCTCTTTCTCTCGGTCTGCCTTCCTCATCACCTCTTTCAGTATCCCTTCTTCAACCTTCTGTCTTTGCTGGTTTATGGAGTGCAGCCTCCTTGCAATCTCCATGGCTGCCTCTTCGTTCTCTTTGAGGAGAAGCTCAAGGGCGGGCATGGCGTCTCCCATCCTTCCTGCAGCGTTTAGGCGTGGAGCCAGTATGAAGGAGATCTCCCAGTTCGTTACGTGCCCCTTGCGACCTGCCACCTTCATCAGTGCCGAGATCCCAGGGCGTTTTCTTTGCTCCAAGACCCTGAGTCCGTACCGAGCTATGAAGCGGTTTGCACCAACCAACGGAACCACATCGGCTATGGTACCAAGGAGGGCTAAGTCCAAGTACTCTTTAAGCGCCTCTGTTGCCCCTGCTTTTCCTTCAAGCCTCTCTGCAACGGCCTCTACCACCTTCAAGGCCACTCCCACCCCTGCCAGAGGATCAATGGACTCTTGTACCGCCGGGTCAAGTATGGCCAAGGCATCAGGCAACGGCCCAGAAGGCTGATGATGATCCGTTATTATCACATCCATTCCGAGTTCTTTGGCCCAGGCTACCTCTTCAACGCTTGAGATGCCACAGTCAACGGTGATCAACAGGGTCACTCCCTGTTCTGACATCTGCTGGATGATCTCTTTTGATAGGCCGTATCCCTCTGCGAGACGGTGGGGTATGTGAGAGATGGTTCCCGCTTTGCCTTTGGGGTGGTGGGAAGAGAGGAAGTGGCTCAGTATTGCGGTTGAGGTCACCCCATCTACGTCATAGTCACCGCATATCCCTATGGTCTCTCCATTGACCAAGGCCTTCTCAATCCTGTCCACGGCCTTCTCCATCTGGGGAAAGGGGTTAGAGGATACCCAGAACTCTTTGCCGACCTCCAGAAAACCCTTGGCCTCATTCACCTCTGCTATGCCACGGCTCACCAGAACCGAGGCAACAGGCCTTGCTAAGTTTAGTGCATTAACCAGTTCTTTAACCTTGGCGGGATCGCTCTCTCTTAAAACCCACCTGCTGAACTTCTCCATTTGTAAGCTCCTATCAATTCGGTAACCTTTTCGTGGTAGCGATGAGGCCTTTTGTATATCACTAAGGGTGGTGCTACCCTGGTCTCTCCCTTTTTTCCGCCTTTCACACCTTCTAAGAAGACCAGTTTAGCCTCTTGGTCAACCAGTGAGTGTATGAAACGAATCAGCTTTGGTTCTATGCCTTTCTCTCTCATCTCACTCAAAAGGTCCACCACCCTCATGGCATCAAATATTATCCCCAGTTTTCCTCTAAACTTCAGGGCGTAAAAGGCGTTCTCAATAAGGGTGCTGAGATCCCCGTGGATCTCGTGTCTCGCGATGGCCTTCTCTGAATTAGGGTTTGTTCTGCCTGAGTTGATCCGATAGTATGGTGGATTGGTGATCACATAGTCAAAGGAATCTCCCTCTACAATCTGGGGGAGGTCGGTGAAAGAGCCCTCAACCACCCTGATGTTCTGGGATAATCCGTTTATATCTGCGTTCCTCTTTGCCCTTCTGGCGAGGGCCCGCTGTATCTCAATGGCACATATCCTCACGTTGGGAAATCTTCGTGCAAGAATGAGTGAGAGAACCCCGCACCCGGTACCCATGTCAAGCACCAAGCCCTTTTTAGGAGGATCTGCCAAAGAGGCAAGCAGAAGGGAGTCTATTCCAAACCTGTAGCCACTTTTGCTCTGGATAACCTTTAAACCCCAGTGGCGAAGCTCGTCTAAACTCTCACCGGGATAGAGCAGACCTACAGGCTTCTCTGCCGTCATTAAGGATCCTTTCCAGCTCTCTCTCTTTCGGTGCCTCTGCGTAAAGCCTCAAAAGAGGCTCAGTTCCCGAGGCCCTCACCAAGAGCCATGCCCCTCCTTGAAGTACCAGTTTAACCCCGTCTTTGTCCCTCATCTCAACGACCCTTATTCCTCCAATCTTATCAGGGGGATTGGTCTTTAAGCTCTCAACGACGCGTCTCCCCTCATTGACGGGCATTGAGAGGTCAATCCGCTTGTACAGGTAAGGGCCGTACCTTCTCTCCATGCGTTTCAGGGCCTCTCTTAGGGAGATGCCCCAGGTTCCCAGCATCTCAAGCACCATCAACCCCGATAGGATACCGTCCCGCTCTGGTATGTGAAAGCCAAAGGCGACGCCTCCGCTCTCTTCCCCGGCTATCAGGGTGGGCTTCTCTTTCATATGAGGGGCTATGTATTTGAAACCTATGCCTGTCTCTACGCACTCAAGGCCCATCTCTTGGCATATGTGTTCAATGAGCATAGTTGTTGAAAAGCTCTTCACCACCTGGCCATTCAATCCCTTCTCTTTAGTGAGATAGAGTAGAAGCAGGGATAATACTTGATGTGGGCTTACCCAGCTTCCATTCTCATCCACCATTCCCAACCTGTCTCCGTCTCCGTCCATAGCAACACCCAAAGCTGGGTATGAACCTGAAAGCACCTCTCTCATCAGATCCTGCAGGTTTCTTGGAATGGGTTCTGGATCAAGACTACCGAAGCCCGGATTGTGGCATAGGTGTATTCCTCTAACCCTGAGGGAGGTTTTGTTTTGTAGCAGCCTCAAAAAGTCCCCGTTCACTGCGCCATACAGGGGGTCAGAGACAACCTCGGAGACCACGGCTTCAATTCTGTTCCAATCAACCAGAGATGAGACCCTGTTGAGATAGGGAGATCTCATATCCTCTTCCGTTAGCAGGTCAGAGGTTTCTTTCTGTCTCGCCCTGAGCTTGCCGGAGTTGGCTTTATCTTCAATGGCCTTTGTCACGGTGTCAGGGGCAGATGCTCCCTCTCGGGTCTTTATCTTGAATCCATTGAAGCGGGGAGGGTTATGGCTTGCGGTTATCATCACCCCCCAGGCTGAGCCGTTGTTAACCACATCCCAGGAGAGGGCAGGGGTGGTTATGGACGAACTTGCGATTCTTACAGGTATGCCGTTTGCCGCCATCACCTGGGCTGCTTTGTGGGCAAATTTGTCTGAGAGAAACCTGGTATCGTATCCTACAGAAACCCCTTCTTTTAAGGCATCCTCTCTCTCAATGAAGACCTCTGCCGTTGCCTGGGCAATAAGCTCAAGGTTTTCAAAGGTGAAATCTTCGGCAATCACCCCTCTCCAACCGTCTGTGCCAAACCGAAAGGCCCTTTTCATGGTTCTCGTCCTTTCTCTTCTTGAATGAATAACAGCCTTTGCGTGAGAATCTACACCTTGTGGCGAGATAACAGCAACCGCTCACCCTGTTGGGGTTATACTGGTCCTCCGAGGGCCTTGGCAAGGTGGAAGATATTACCGGGTAGGGCGGAACATTTTTCTTGATCTGGGTAACTTTCTCCTTCTTTACTGGGGTTTTGGATTGAGATGCCTGCTTGGAACGGTTCTTGCTTCCTTCATAGACAGGAGAAGAATAGCAGGCAGAGGAGGAGAATAGACGGTGTTGGGCCGCGTGTTTCAAGAGACGGGGTTAGATGCTCTGGCCAAGGCCATGAGCCTTCGTGAAAAGGCTCATGAGTACATAGCCGCAAACATAGCCAATGTTGATACCCCTGGCTACAAGGCCAAGCATCTGGACTTTGAAAGGGAGCTTCAAGAGGCCCTTGGCTACAACAAGGAGTACCATATTAAGCTTATGCGCACCAATCCTAAGCATCTTCCCCAGAGAGAGTTTGGGCTTGACGCTGTGAAGGGCAGAGTGCTGATTGATGAGGCCCCACTTCGCAACGACGGGAACTCTGTTGACATAGACAAGGAGATGGCCATGCTGGCAGAGAACCAGCTTCTGCATGACACCTATGCCCAGGGGATCTCCTCAACCCTTTCTATGCTCAAGTACGCCATAAGTGAGGGTAGGAGGTAAGCCATGGACACCTTCTTTGCGTCTTTCGGAATAGGAGCCACGGGCATGAAGGCCCAGCGGATGCGTATGGACATCATAGCGGCAAACATCGCAAACGCTCACACAACCCGTACGCCTGAGGGCGGACCTTACAGGAGGAAAGACTTGGTGTTTGCTGCCCTGCCTTACGATGAGGGTGGGCAGCCGCAGTCCTTCTTAGACATGCTAATCAAGGCAGGGGAAGAAGAGAAGGATCCCCAGGGGGTTTATGTGGCCACCATTGTGGAAGATAAGGGAAAGCCCCGGATGGTTTACGATCCTGACCATCCCGATGCTAATGCAGAGGGATACGTGGCGTATCCCAACATAGATGTTGTCAAAGAGATGGTGAACCTGTTATCTGCATCTCGGTCATACGAGGCCAATGTGACGGTGATGAACGCCGCCAAGAGCATGGCCTTGAAGACCTTGGATATTGGAAGGGTGTAAGGAGGCGCAATGAGCACTCTTGATCAATTGCAAGGCAACATCATCAGGGGACCAGATGAGTCTCTTCCTTCTCAACAGAAGGGGCCTGCCTCAAAGAGCGAGAAGAGCTCGTCCTTCAAAGAGATGCTGAAGGAGAGCATAGAAGAGGTGAATAAACTGCAACTTGAGGCAGAGAAGACCATGGAGGACCTGGCCTCTGGCAAAGAGAAGGACATACAGCACGCCATGATGACCCTTCAAAAGGCTGATGTTTCTCTGCGCACCATGATGGAGGTGCGCAACAAGCTGGTAGAGGCGTATCAGGAAATAATGAGAATGCAGGTGTAGCGCTTAGCCGCTGCATAGCCAGTGCGTGATGTACCTTCTTGACAGCACCTTTGGCCTTCCACCTTTGGTTGTGGCAAGGGAGAGGCTAGAGGCCTTTCTCGTTGAAGATATAGGCCCTATGGATGTGGCCACTGAGTCTTTGGTGGAAGAGAGTGCCTTGTGCTCTGCTGTTGTTGTTGCAAAGGAGGAGGGGATTCTCGCTGGCCTTCCCTTTTTTGTAGAGGTCTTCAGAGTTCTTGATTCGGGATTAGAGGTGCAGGGCTCTTTAAGTGAGGGAAGCCCTCTCTCTAAGGGAACCGAGGTGGTGAGGGTTAGGGGAAGGACCAAGGCCCTTCTCACCGCAGAGCGCACCGCATTGAACCTGTTGCAGCGGCTTTCTGGGATAGCAACAGCCACAAGGCGCATGCGCAAGGCAATGGGAGAGAGCTCTGCCTTTCTGGTTGATACGAGAAAGACCACCCCGGGTCTGCGCATATTTGAGAAGTACGCCATCAGGGTGGGGGGAGGTACCAACCACCGCATGGGCCTTTACGATTGCGCCATGCTCAAGGAAAACCACCTGAGGGCGGCTGGGGGCATCAGAGCCGCTGTAGAGAGGGTGAGAAGAACCATTCCTTTCACCTGCAAGATAGAGGTGGAGACCAGAAACCTGAAAGAGGTTGAAGAGGCCCTTACAGCAGGTGTTGATATCATCATGCTTGACAACTTCTCCCTTGAAGAGATGCGAGAGGCGGTTAAGCTAATCAAAAAGAGAGCCATTGTTGAGGCATCTGGCAACATCACAGAGTCAAACATAGCAGAGGTGGCAGCCACAGGGGTGGATGTGATCTCAACAGGTGCCACAATACACCATGCCGTGTGGCTGGATATGAGCATGTTGATCCAATGAGTTTTCTGTTTCACAAGCAAGGCTTTTGGGATTTTGGGAGGTAAGTGATGGGCAGGTCTCCCCTTGGCATTATTGGTGGAAGCGGGCTTTACGCCCTTTATGACTTTGAAGAGGTTGTGCTGAGCA
>JALWSI010000083.1 GCA_027080315.1 bacterium
GAGGATACGCTTGCCTTTGGAGCAAAGGTGAAGATCTTTTCAACCTTCTTGTTGTATGCCTTCAGATCAAGGGTTACTCCCTTAGATACCTCTCCCAAAGTGACCACATTGTAGGTGTTCAGCCCCCTCAGCCACTTTGCTGGATCTTTCCCCTTAAAGATGTTCACCCTCGCCTGTGAGGCCACCTTGCCTTTAACCTGAGGTGTGGCTCCAATGATCTCTTCTTTGAAGACCACCCTTTGGTTTCCAGACTTCTGGTGCCTGAGTAGAGAGTAAACTATCTCTCCGTCCTTTGTGACAAAGACAGTTCCACCTGCCGTCTTTGCATACAAAGAGACCTCTTTATTCACCTGCCCTTTGTTCTCAATGAAGGGCACCACGATGCTGCCAAAATGGATGTTGCCTTTAGCTATCTTGGCTGCTCCACTTGATGCCAAGGAAGGATTTGCCCCCATCAGCAATACAGAGATAGCCAAAATAACTAAACCAATCCCTTTCCACGAACTTCGCATCCTCGCACCTCCAAACTAATTCACTTGGTTCACATACCCTTTTAGCTCAGTCTTTGGGCTGAGTCAACAAATTTTGCCCCTACTCATAATCACTTTTTTTGTTACAAGAGCTGATTCTGATCACTGTGTGCAGGTTCCCCCTGGGATTAAAGTCTGCAACCACTTCAAGGCTTCTTGGCTGTAGCAGTTGGTAGAGATCTGAGTAGATTCTGTTTGCAGCCTCTTCGTGGGATATGTATTTGTTTCTGAAGCTATTAAGGTAGAGCTTTATTGATTTTAACTCAACTATCCATTGGTTGGGTACATAGATCACTTTTATGGTTGCAAAGTCTGGGTATCCAGACCGGGGACAGAGGCAGGTGAACTCTGGGTAAGATAACTCAATGGTGTACTCCCTGTCCTTCTCGGGGTTCTCCCATCGTTCCAGCTTAGCCTGGGCTATCTCTTTCTCTCCGTATCTCATGCTTTTTCTCTCCCTTGCCTTTTTCAGGGCAAAAGACTACCCGTTAGAGCAACCACATTTCAAGGAGTATAGAGCCATGAGTAGAGCAAAAGAGTTTCGCCATCCCCTGATTGAGCGTTATGCAAGCCGTGAGATGGCGTATCTGTTTTCAGACGAAAAGAAGTTCACAACCTGGCGGGCCCTTTGGGTGGCTTTGGCTGAGGCGGAGAGAGAGCTTGGTCTTCCCATTAGCCAGGAGCAGATTGATGAGCTTAAAAAGAACCAGAATAACCTCAATCTGGAGGTTGCCAAAGAGGAGGAGGCCCGACTCAGACACGATGTTATGGCCCACATACGGGCCTATGCCAGGCAGTGTCCCAAGGCCGGGGGCATAATCCATTTAGGAGCCACGAGCGCCTTTGTGGGAGACAACACCGATGTGATGGTTATGCGAGAGGCCCTTAAGCTGCTGGCTGTTAAGCTTGCGAATCTCGTTCACAAGCTCTCCAAGTTTGCAGAAGAGAGGCGGGCCTTGCCGACTCTGGGGTTCACCCATCTGCAACCGGCCCAGCCCACCACCATTGGCAAACGCGCCTGTTTGTGGATTCAAGAGTTTCTTATGGACCTGAAAGAGGTGGAGTATCGCATAGACTCCCTGAGATTCAGGGGAGTGAAGGGCACAACAGGCACCCAGGACAGCTTTCTGAAGCTTTTTGACGGAGATCACGAGAAGGTTCGCAGGCTTGACCAGCTGGTGACAGAGAAGATGGGGTTTTCTAACAGGTTTATGATCACCGGCCAGACCTACACCCGCAAACAGGACGCCCAGGTGCTCTCTGCCCTTGCGGGGATTGGGGAGTCGGCCCACAAGTTCGGTTCAGACATAAGGCTGCTTCAGTTTATGAAAGAGGTTGAAGAGCCCTTTGAGAAGTCTCAGGTGGGCTCCTCGGCCATGCCCTACAAACGAAACCCCATGCGCTCAGAGAGGGTCTGTGCTCTGGCCAGGTACCTCATATCCCTTGAGAGCAACCTTGAGTACACCGCTGCCACCCAGTGGATGGAGCGTACCTTAGACGATTCTGCCAACAGGCGCATAGTGATTCCCGAGGCCTTTCTTGCCGCCGATGCCATTCTTGAGATCTGCCTTAATGTGGCCTCTAACCTGGTTGTGAACGAGGCCATGGTGAGGGCAAACCTCATGCGCGAGCTGCCCTTTATGGCCATGGAGGGGGTGCTTATGGCTGCGGTTAAGGCTGGGGGTAACCGTCAGGAGCTTCACGAGAAGATAAGGGAGTACTCTTTAAGGGCGGGGAGAGAGGTGAAGTCCGGCAAACCCAATCCCCTTTTGCAGTGGATATGCGAGGATCCCGCTTTTGGCCTCTCAAAAGAGAGGCTTGAAGAGCTGATGCACCCCGAGAGATTTGTGGGCAGGGCCCCTCAGCAGGTTGAGGAGTTCATAGCAGAAGAGGTGAAACCCGCCCTGGAGCCTTACTCAGATAAACTCCATCTTGAGGGAGAGGTGAGGGTTTGATCCTACCTCCCTGGAATAGCTCCCTCTCTCCTAAAGAGGCTATGGAACTTCAACGGCGCCTTAGGGAGCAGGTGGTGCAGGAGGGTTCTCCCTTGCCCCGAGAGGGGTATGTTGCAGGGGCCGATTGCTCCACAAAGAGGGGGAGCAGAGAGGGAAGAGGCGCCATTGTGGTGTTGAGATACCCAGAGCTTGAGGTGGTGGAGACGGCACTTTATGAGGGGAAGGTCTCTATGCCTTACATCCCGGGACTTCTCTCTTTTAGGGAACTACCTTTGCTCCTTGGAGCTTTTGAAAAGCTGCAAACCCGGCCTCATGTGATAATCGTTGACGGAAACGGTGTAGCCCATCCTCGGGGATTGGGAATAGCCTCTCACCTTGGCATCACCTTAGAGATCCCCACCATAGGCTGTGCTAAAAGCAGATTGTTGGGAGAGCACCTTGAGCCAGGGGAAGAGAAGGGCTCTACTGCGGTCTGGACCGAAGGTGACAGGGTGTTGGGAAAGGTGGTGCGGACGAGATCTGGAGTCAAGCCTGTCTATGTGTCGGTGGGGCATCTGGTCTCTTTGGAAGAGGCAGTGAGAATAACCTTGGCTTGCACCATAAGGTACAGACTGCCCGAGCCTGTGCGGAGGGCCCACATGGCGGTGAGTGGCTGATGGCCAGAAGGGGAAAGGGTAGCCTTACAAGGGTTGGTAAGATTGCCCGGGGTGTGCTCGGGGATAGGCTGTGGGAGAAGGCCCAGAATCGTGAGCTTCTTCGCAGGGTGTGGCGAGAGGTGGTGGGAGATTTTGTGGCCAAGCACTCTGAGGTAGGGGGGATTAGAGGCGATGCCTTGTTGGTTAAGGTTGATGATCACTCCCTTATGAACAACCTTCAACTCATGTCTCCGGGCATTCTTAGGCGCATAAACGACGAGGTGAAGGGCAAAATAGGCCCTTTTAGAAGGTTGATCCTTCGCTGGGACACCATTGATAGAGAGGATGAACCCAAGCCAGAGATGTCCTCTGAGCCTGAGATAACCCCTGAACAGAGGGCTAGAATAGAAGAGGTTGTGAAGGATATTGAGGATCCTGAGCTTAAAGAGATCACCCGTCGGGTGCTTGCAAGGTCCTTGGCGAGAGAGGCCTCTAAAGAGTAACACTTCTTGCTATGGGTGAACCAAAGCAGTATTAGGGGCTCCACATTTCAGAGAAGAAGGAGGTAGCTGTGAATATGGGCAAGAGATTTTTGGTGGTTTCTGTTCTGGTGTTGGGACTGTTGGTTTCTGGGTCTGTATGGGCCAAAGAGAAGACCGAGGTGCCCGCCAAGGTTAAAGCTGCAATCCAGAAGGTTTTAAACAAGAACTACAAAGGATTGGAGATTGTGGATATTTGGGAGACCCCTGTTAAAGGCGTCTATGCAGTGGTTATTGAGAATGAGGTTTTCAAAAAGAGTATCTTCATGTTCAGCGGAGATGGTAAGTACTATTTCCCTTACAACGCACTGCTCAGGTCGGGAGACGACGAGAATGTGGTCTATGTTGAGGCTGTTAGACGGGGTGCGATTAAGCTTCCCAGAGGTGCAGACGCAACTGATCTGCTTAAAAGGGTGGATAAGAGCAAGATCCCTTACATAGATGGCAAGAAGCCTCCTAAGGAGATAGTTCTCTTCTTTGATCCTCTTGATGTGCGTTCGCGGAAGGAGATTCAGAGGCTCAAAGAGCTGGGGTTCAAGGCCTATCTTCAGCCTGTGAACTGGTTTGGGCTTCCTTCAACCAAAGCCGATATCTTTCTGTGGGATCTCTGGAATAAGGGCAAGAAGAAGGAGTTTTTCAAATACCTGCAGGTTAACGACGATGAAGTTCTCAAGAAGTTGAGGGAAGAGTCAAAGAAGATCAACGTGGATGATTCCAAATACAAAGATATGATGGATGAGATCAACAAGGTGAGTTTTTACATCTCAATGAAGCTTCAGGTGAAGGAGCCTCCTCTGCTCTCAGTAGGCAATGAGCTGTTTGGAGGCTACATGGGTGGAGAGCTGTTGAAATTGCATCTCTTTCCTCCCCAAAATGCGAAGTAGCTGAGGGAACTGGGTGGTGAGGTGAGGCTGTTTAAGACCACCCGTAGAATAGAGGAGACAGGGGTTCTTCCACAGGAGGAACCCCTTCTTTATCCCTATGCAAACGGAGATTGGCTGCTTGATCTCTCCCCTGTTCTGGTGCTTGCCCCTCATCCCGACGATGAGACCTTCGGTTGTGGAGGAGTACTTCTCCTCATGTCTAAAAAAGGCTGCTCCATAACCCTGATTGCGGTGAGCGATGGCAGCAAAGGTACTCGTCCTGAGGGCCTCTCTGTTGAAGAGTACGTTGACCTAAGAAAGAGGGAATTTGAGAGAGTTTCCCGTACGTTGGGTGCAAGTTACGCATGGTGGGGCTTTGAGGATCGTTCCCTTACTGCTCGGCATAGGGATGTTGCCAAGAAGGTTGAGGAGGCTTTGAACCAGTTGAAGCCCCGAGCGGTCTTTGCTCCCTCCCCTTGGGAGATTCACCCTGACCACAGGTTGGTGACAGAGATTCTCGTTGAGACCCTAAAGGGGAAAGATACTCTGGTGGTCTTTTACGAAGGGGTGGTTCCCCTAAGGCCGAACCTGATGGTGGACATCTCGGAAGTTAAGGGTGAGAAGATGAGGCTCATGGAGATTTATGAAAGCCAGCTAAACTCTTTACCCTACCACAGGAGCATAGCGGGTCTCAATCTGCACCGATCTCTAACCCTACCTCGTTGTGATGCAGCCGAGGCCTTTGTTGTGCTTTCTCCCCAAAAGGCAGAAAGCCTGCTTGGTTTGGTGCGCAGGACCGAGGGGTTGTTGTTGCCTGCCCACCCTTGACAAAGGAGGTGTAGAAGCTACCTTTTTGCCAATCGGTTTTTGTTATTTTAGAAAGGAGCCTTATTGTCGTGAAGAGGACCAACAACGGTAAAGATCGGTCATTTGTAGGACGCCTGGTAGGTTTTTTCAGCTCATTAAAGCTCACCATATTCCTGCTGATCCTTCTTGCAGTGACCTCAATTGCGGGAACGGTGATTCAGCAGCAGGCGCCTCCTCAGGATTACATCAAAGAGTATGGAGAATCGGGATACAGGATTATCAAGGCACTTATGCTTAACGATATGTACCACTCCTGGTGGTTCTTGGCCCTTCTGGGACTCTTAATCATAAACATCGTGGTGTGCTCCTTGGATAAACTGCCCCGGTCTTGGAGGTTTCTTACCCATCCTGACAAATGGCCCGACAAAAGCCGTCTCAACCAGTATGCCCAGAAGGCCAAGTGGAAAAGCCCCTTGGGTGTGTCAGCGGCCTCTACCGCAGTTAAAGAGGTGTTTAGGGAGCATGGCATCTCTTACGAGGAGAAGGAAGATGGTGGTAGTTTCAGGCTTTTTGCCCAAAAAGGACAGATAAACCGCATAGGGGTGACGGTGACCCACCTTTCGGTGATCACCATCGTGTTAGGGGGAATAATAGGAGGCATTTGGGGCTTTCAGGGAAACATGACCATTATTGAGGGGCACTCAAGTTCAAATGTGATACTGAGAGATATGCAGCATAGGGTGGTGTTGCCCTTCTCGGTGAGGTGCGACTCCTTTGAGGTGAACTACTACCCTGGCACGGGGATGCCCAAAGAGTACAAAAGCGTTCTCTCCATTGTAGAGGGCAACAGAACGGTGCTGACCAGGGCCATCAGGGTTAATCATCCCCTTATCTACAAGGGGATACGATTCTACCAGGCCAGCTACGGCACAATAAGCAACGAGAGGGGAGTGCTCACCTTGGCGGTCACCCCCAAAGCCGGTGGAGAGCCCAAAGAGGTCTCTGTCCCCGTGGGGGGAGAGGTTAAGATAGACAACAACACCACCCTCAAGCTGGTGGGTTTCTATCCTGATCTGGTACTGGGAGAAAACAACCAGCCCATGAGCCGCTCAGACGAATTGAGAAACCCTGCGGCTCTTCTGGAGATTCGACGTAACGGTGAGTTTTTGGGGAGGTCCTGGGTGTTTGCATTCCACCCCAACATTCACAGCAACCCAGATATTCCCTACAGCTTCAGGTACGTGAGATTCAAAGGGCTTCAGTACACCGGCTTGCAGATATCCAGAGATCCTGGAGTAGGAATCGTTTGGACGGGGTGCATCTTGATGATACTGGGCCTAATTATCACCTTCTTCATCTCTCACAGAAGGTGGTGGGTTCTTGTTGAGCCGCTAAAAGAGAGGAGCGAGATCATTGTTGCGGGAAGCACAAATCGCAACAGGGCTGCTTTTGAGAGCAGCTTTGATGAGCTGGTGACAGCTTTGAAAGAGAGAACCACGAAAGGAGAGAGATGATGGGAGAGGCAGCAGTTGTGCATGCCACATTGGACACAAAACTGGTAAGTTATGTGATATTCGTTTATTTGGCAGCGGTGGTCTTCTACATCAGTTACCTCCCTTACCGTACCAAGACCCTTGGACGCATAGCCACAGGCACGCTTCTTTTGGGATTTGTGGTTCATACGGCGGCCATCATTGCCAGGGCGGTGATCTCTTACAAATTGGGCTGGGGACATGCCCCTTTCACCAACCTTTACGAATCCATGGTCTTCTTCTCCTGGTCCATCGCTTTGCTCTACCTGATCTTGGAGTGGAAGTACAAAAACAAGGTGATAGGTGCCTTTGTGGTACCCTGGGCATTCCTGGCCCTTGCGTACACCTCCATAGGGCCAGGGATACGCACCGAGGTTGAGCCCCTTATTCCGGCATTGCAAAGCAACTGGCTCATTGCTCATGTGATCACCTGTTTTCTGGGTTATGCGGCCTTCGCCATCTCCTTTGGGGCAAGCGTGATGTACCTCATAAAGGCCAGAAAAGGGGAGAAGAAAACGGAGAAGGGCAAGAAAAGGGAGAAAGAGGGCTTTGTGGACTACCTTCCTGACCTTAAGGTGCTTGATGAGATTAACTACAAGTCGGTTATCATAGGTTTTGCCCTTCTCACCTTGGGAATAATCACAGGTTCTGCCTGGGCAAACTACGCTTGGGGTTCTTACTGGAGCTGGGATCCCAAAGAGACCTGGTCGTTGATCACCTGGTTTATCTACGCCGCATTCCTTCATGCCCGGTACACCAGGGGTTGGCAGGGCAAGCGCACCGCATACATCTCAATCGTGGGATTTGCGGCGGTTATCTTCACCTACCTCGGCGTGAACCTCATTATCTCGGGGCTTCACAGCTATGCCTGAGAATAACGCATGGTGGGTTGAGCAGACAGAGAGGTGCGTGGCTGCTACCTACAACCGCTATCCCATAGCCTTGGTGAAGGGAGAGGGATGCAGGGTTTGGGATGCCGATGGTAAAGAGTACATTGATTGTGCTGCAGGAATAGCCGTATGCTCATTGGGTCATGCCTATCCTCCTCTGGTTGAGGCCCTGAGCAATCAGGCCTCAAGGCTGCTACACGTATCAAACCTTTACCACATTCCGGAACAATCTAAGCTGGCCTGCCTGCTGGTAGAGCACTCCTTTGCTGATCGGGTCTTCTTCTGTAACTCAGGTGCAGAGGCCAATGAGGGTGCCATAAAGCTGGTCAGGCGCTATCATCTTGAGAAGGGTAACCCTGAGCGCTTCCAGATCATCACCATGGAGCAGTCTTTCCACGGCAGAACCTGGGCCACAATAGCCGCCACGGCTCAAGAGAAGGTTAAGAAGGGTTTTGAACCTTTACCTGGGGGATTTCTTCATGTCCCCTTTGGGGATGTTGAGGCCTTGAAGAGGGCTATGGGGCCTCAGACCGCTGCGGTCATGATTGAGCCCATTCAGGGAGAAGGCGGGGTAGTTCTTCCCCCCGAGAGCTATTTGAAGGAGGTTGAGGATCTATGCCGCCGAGAGGGTGTGCTGCTGGTTCTTGACGAGGTTCAGACGGGTATGGGCAGAACAGGTGCCCTCTTCGCCTACCAGCATGAAGGGATTGTGCCCCATGTTCTCACCCTTGCCAAAGGACTGGGGGGAGGCGTGCCCATAGGGGCGGTTCTATTCTCAGAGGAGGTGGCTTGTGGTCTTCCTGCAGGCAGCCATGCTTCTACTTTTGGGGGCAACTACCTTGCCTGCGCCGCCGGAATGGTGGTGGTTGAGACCTTGCTCTCTCCCGGTTTCCTTGAAGGGGTGAATAGCAAAGGCCAGTTGCTTATCAAACTCCTCAAGAAAGTAGCAGAGAACATCGGCCTCATTTCAGAGGTGAGGGGAAGGGGATTGATGGTTGGGGTGGAGTTCCAAGAAGACCTTTCTCCCCAGGTGGTTGCTGCATTGATGGACGAAGGGGTGCTAACGGTGCCAGCAGGAAGCAGGGTTGTAAGGTTTCTGCCTCCCTTGGTGATCTCAGAAGATGAGCTTCAGGAGGCGGTTAAACGGTTTGAGAAAGCCGTTAAGAGACTGGGGTAGAAGATAATAAACTTATTGAGCAATCCCCTTTCTCAATCTCCCTTGAGAAAATAGGCCCTTTTGTAGTAGAAAGGAGAGGCTTAAGGGGGGCTGAGAAACGGGATGGATGGTTTGCTCAGAGGCACTGTGAGATGGCTGGTAGGGGCGCTTCTGTTTATTTTTGTGGCTAACGCCTGCTTTGCAGCCTCGGTGAGCATCTGTGTACTTGCCAAACGAGGTAAAGAAAAATGCCTGAAAAAATGGGGGGCCACAGCAGACTATCTCAGCAATAAGATACCAACCCATAAGTTCCGCATTGTTCCTTTGGATTTTCAAGAGCTGATTCCCTCCGTTGAGGAGAAGGAGTGCGACTTTGTGTTGTCCAATCCTGCCTTCTACGTGGAGCTTGAGAGCAGGTTTGGAGTGAGCCGCATTGCTACCCTTGAGAACCTGCGCATGGGGAAAGGATATGTGCGGTTTGGAGGAGTGATCTTCTGTCGTTCTGATCGTAAAGACATAAGAAACTTGGAAGACCTTGAGGGTAAGAGCTTCGCCGCACCGAGTTCCCAGGCCTTTGCTGCTTGGATTGCTGTTTTGAGAGAGATGAAGGGTGCGGGGATTGATCCCTACCGTGAGTTTAAGAGCCTGCGGTTTCTCGGCACCCACGATGCAGTGGTCTATGCGGTTAGGGATGGAAAGGTGGATGCCGGCTCTGTGAGAACGGATACCCTTGAGAGGATGGCCATGGAGGGGAAGATAAGGCTGGCGGATTTTCACATCATTGCTGAGAAAGAGATGACCGACGATTTCCCCTTTGTGCACAGCACGAGGCTCTATCCTGAGTGGCCCTTTGCAAAGGCTAAACACACCTCTCGGGATCTTGCTGAGAAGGTGTTAGATGCCCTTTTGACCATGCCTGCTGACTCCGCTGCAGCAAGGGCAGCCCTGTGTGAAGGATGGACCATACCCCTGAACTACCAGCCAGTTCACCAGTGTTTGAAAGAGCTTAGGCTTGGTCCGTACCGGGACTACGGCAAGGTCACCTTCTCGAGCTTTCTAAGGCAGTACTGGCCTGTTGTCCTTCTTGTACTGCTTCTTATGATCACCATGGGCATATTTCTTGCCATCTACCTAAGAATCGCCCTCAAGTTGAGAAGAGAGGTTGAAGAGAGAGCTCGGGCAGAGGATGCTTTGAGAAGAAGCGAGGAGTTCTTGGAGCATATCTTCAATGCCATTCAGGACGGAATAAGCGTTCTGGATACCGATCTGAACATAGTGATGGTGAACTGGGCCATGGAGAAGTGGTATGGTGGTGAGCCCCTTGTGGGCAGGAAATGCTACGAGGCTTACCACAACAGAACCACCCCCTGCGAGAGTTGTCCTACCCGAAGGGCCATTGAGTTAAAAAGGGTTGAGAGAGAGGTTGTTCCTGGTAAGAGCGGCTCCTCTGCTATCCTGCTTGAAGTTTACAGCTTTCCCATACTTGACGAGTTGGGAGAGGTTACTGGTGTGGTTGAGTATGTGAGGGACATCACCAAAACCAAAGAGGTAGAGGAGAAGCTGAGAAAAGCCGCAGAAGAGTGGATGACCACCTTCAATGCCACTGAAGATGCCATTTGGGTGCTTGACGAGAATCAGACCATTGTTCGTTGCAACAGAAAGGCCAGAGAGATGTTCCAGAAGCCTGGCCATAAGCTCGTTGGACGCAAATGCTGGACTGTGGTTCATGGAACAGAAACCCCGCCTCCTGAGTGTCCATTCCTATCTTGTAAACGTAGCGGAAAGAGGGAGAGTATGGGCTTTGAGCTTGGGGGCAGGTCTTTTAGAATAAGCTCCGATCCCATATTTGATAAAAATGGAGAGCTTGTTGGTGCGGTTCATAGCGTTACCGACGTGTCTGAACTCAAAAGGGCCAAAGAGGAGAGCGATCGCCTCATGTCCCAACTGGTACAGATCCAGAAGATAGAGACTGTGGGTAGGCTTGCAGGGGGAGTGGCCCACGACTTCAACAACATGCTGAGCGCTGTTCTGGGGTACTCGGATCTGATTATGGAGAGCCTTGATTCACCAGATTCGGTTAGAACCTATACGGAAGAGATCCAGAAGGCAGCTTCTCGTTCTGCAGACATCGTTAGGCAGCTCCTTGCCTTTGCCCGGAAGCAGATGATCAACCCCAAGGTTCTTGATCTGAACGAGGTAATTGAAGGGATGCTCAAGATGCTGCGAAGGCTTCTTGGTGAGAACATCAGGGTTGAGTGGTTGCCTGCTACACATCTCTGGAAGGTGAGGATGGATCCCTCTCAAATAGATCAGATAGTTGTTAACCTCTGCGTGAATGCCAGAGATGCTATTGAGAATACCGGCACAATAACCATTGGGACCCAGAATGCGGTGATTGATGAAGAGTACACAGCCACCCATCTTTACGCCACTCCCGGGGAGTACGTTGTGATCTCTGTTAGTGACGATGGCTGTGGGATGGATAAGGAGGTGTTGGAGAAGATATTTGAGCCCTTTTTCACCACAAAAGAGGCGGGTAAAGGTACCGGTATGGGTTTGGCAACGGTGTACGGAATAGTGAAGCAGAATGGGGGCCACATAAGCGTTTACAGCGAGGTTGGTAAGGGAAGCACCTTCAGGATCTACCTTCCCCGTTACGCAGGTGATGAGGAGGCCGAAGAAGGTGATGGCGGGGATGTTATACCGTCTGGCACTGAGACGGTGCTTGTGGTGGAGGATGAGGAGTCAATCCTTGAGGTGGTGAAGAGGATCCTCTCTTCTCTCGGTTATACTGTGCTTGCTACCAACGATGCCCAAAAGGCGCTGAGGCTGGCAAAGGAACATGCTCACGAGATCTCACTTCTCATAACCGATGTGGTTATGCCAAACATGAGTGGAAAGGCCTTGGCGGAGGAGGTTATGAAATGGTCTCCTCAGGCAAAGTGCATCTACATGTCTGGTTACACGCAGGATGTTCTGAGCAGACAGGACTTTGTTGAGGAGGGAGTTCATTTTTTACAGAAACCTTTCTCAAAGGTGGATCTTGCTGTTAAGGTGAGGGAGGTGCTTGACGGCAATTAGGATCAGTTTTCTGCTCCTTCTTTGCAGGGCGGAGGTTCCCCAGTCTCAGCGTATCTTTTAAAGTAGGTTAGCCACTTGGGATCCTGACCCAGAGTGGGGAAGTTATCAACAAACTCAACAAATTTAACCAACCTCTCCAAGGTTAATGGGCTTATGTAGTGTTCAATCTTGCATGCGTCCTCTTCGGCAAGGCTGGGATCAAGCCCCAATATCTTATTGAGAAAACGGGAGAGTACCTGATGACGGTGGTATATCTCCTTGGCCACCTGCTGCCCTTTTTCTGTAAGCTCTACGTAGCCGTAGTGCTCATGGTTCACCAACCCCTTTTCTGCCAAGCCTTTAATGGCAACAACCACGCTGGGTTTCTTCACTCCAAGGTGATGGGCGACCTCTTTCACCCTGGTTTTCCCCTTCTCCTGTGAGAGGATGAATATGGCTTCAAGGTAGTCCTGTGCGCTGTGGCTAAGGTTCTCCATCTTATTCCCCATCAGGTCCTCCAACGGGATAGCAGGCCTTTCACTTTGGCGTTGAGATTTTCTTTTCTCTTCTCAATCTTGTAAAGCAGCCTCTCTACGGGATGTGCCTTCATGAAGACGTATCGGTTCTCTTCCTTCTCCAAGAAAACCTTCTCCCCTACCTTAAAATGGGCCCCGGTGGGGGCTCGGGCCAGCACCCTGTGTCCTTCTGAGGTTGAGATGAGTCCCAGCACCAGTGGAGATGGAAACCCCTCTGGGGGCACAGAGAGCACCGTGCATGCGTCCACCACTCCCTCTCTCCCCTTTATCTCCTCTGGATCCTTTGGATCTCGGTTGATCTCAATCCTTCTTTCGTAGGTGGGCGCCCACCCAAAGCCATGAGGGGGAGTCTGGGCATCCTCAAATATGGCTATCACGTTGTTGTTGGCAAGACCGCCAATACTGTGAAGCATACCTATGGAGGCTTCTTTAACCTGGCGCTCAGGAGCCACCTTTCCTCGGATTTGCCACACTATCTCAACGGCTTGAGCAAGACCAGACCCCCCAACTGGATGTCCACGAGACTTGAGACCGCCGCTAATGTTGATGGGGATTCTTCCCTCAAGTTCCGTCTCTCCCCTCTCTACGCTCTTCCAGCCCTTTCTCTCTTCAAGCAGTCCTAAGTCTTCTGCCCCTATCACCTCAAAACAAGTGAAGGCGTCGTGAACCTCCGCAAACCTGATGTCAGATGGATCCCTGTTTGCCATGGCGTAGGCCTTCTTGGCTGCTACCCTTGCAGCGGCGAAAGAGTTGAGATTGACCCTGTGGCGTACCGCCAGAGTATCTGTGCCATGACCAATGCCTGTAAGTTTGACGTTTTTGGTCTCACTGGTGAGTATCATGGCGGCGGCCCCGTCTGTTATGGGACTGCAGTCGTATAATCGCAGAGGAAATGAGACCTGTCTGCTGTTAAAGTACTGCTCTTCTGTTATCTCCTTCTGAAACTGAGCGTAAGGGTTTCTGGCCCCGTAACGGTGGTTCTTCACCGCTATTTTGCACAAGACCGACTCTAACCTTTTGATGGAGATGTGGGCCTCGTGGGCATAGGCCTGGGTTACCATTGCCGCTAAAGCCACCATTGAGGCCCCTGCATTGCGCTCATAGGGCTCAATCACCTCTGCCAGTATCTTGGTGACAAGAGGGGTGGGAAGATGGGTCATCTTCTCTCCAGCCACTGCCAGCACCCTTTTGAACCCTCCACTGGCCACTGCCCAGTGGGCGACCTCAAGGACGCTGCCCCCTGACGATGAGGCGGTCTCTACCCTTAAAGAGGGCACCCCTGAGAGCCCGAGGTTGTTCACAACCGCCGCCGAGATGTTGCCCTGGCCACAGAACTCTTCGGGGTTCATGGCCCCTACCACAACGCAGTCAACCTCCAAGCCCCCGTCGTCCTCAATGGTCCTCTTTGCGGCCTCTATGAGCAGGGAGACCAGGGAGACTTCAGGGTGTCTCCCAAAGGGCACCATCCCCACTCCCCCTACAAAGACTTCCATAGGTTCACTTCTCCTGCAGTGCGTACCTGATGGTTAACGGATCCATCTGTTGAACCTTACCTCCAATGGGAACTCCTCTCCCCATACGACGAACGGGAACCAGGTCTTGCAGTAGCTCGATGAGATATTGGGCTGTTGCCTCTCCCTCTGTGGTTGCCCCTGTGGCGATCACCACCTCCTCTATTCCTTCTCTCTCAATACGAGAGGGGAGCTCATGGGCTGTGAGCTGGTCAGGGTGTATCCTCTCCATGGGAGAGATGGCCCCTCCCAGAACGTGGTATCGGTATCGGCCGGGAAGAGCCTCTTCAACGGTGAGAAGGTCAAATATCTCTTCCACCACACAGATCACAGGGGGACGTTCTTCCTGACACACCCAGCACAGCTCTTTTACCTCTGAGAGGTTGTGGCATCTGGGGCAGGTGCCTAGGTGGTCCCCGATCTCAAGAAGGCTTTTTGTGAAGCTTCTCACTCCCTTCGGGCCCATCATGGCGAGAAAGATGGCGGATCTCACCGCCCCTTGCTCGCTCAATGGGGGTAGCTTTCGCAGCTGGCGCACCGCCTTCTTGAAACGGGGATAGGGGGGAAGAACCATGGCTCACATCATGTTCATGAAGTCGCCTATGGGAAGCCCCATCTCGGCCCCCAGTTTGCTCATCTCTTGGTTCATCATCTCTTTTGACCTTCTCAGGGCATCGTTCACAGCGGCTGCTGTTAGGTCTGCAATCATCTCGGGATCCATCTCGTTGAATATCCCCTCTTCGTAGCGAATGGCGACGATCTCCTGGTTGCCGTTGGCAATGGCCTTCACCATGCCTCCTCCTGAAGAGCCTTCAACCTCTTTGGTTGCAAGCTCAGCCTTCATCTGTGAGATCCGCTCTTGCAACTGTCTAACCTGCTTCATGATCATGGCAAGGTTCATCTTCTACTCCTTATCCTCCTTCATTTCAGATAGGTCCTCTAATGAGACTATCTTTCCCATAAATAGGGACAATGCTTGTTTCACAGCAGGTTCGCTTTTCACCTTCTCCAAAAGCTCTTCTCTGCTTCTCTGTTTGCCTTCTTGGCGAGGTTTGGATGCTTCCTTTACCTCTGCCTTTTCTTTCTTCTCACTCTCCGCCTTTTCAGGTTCTCTATCTTGAACCTGAGCTTCGTCCTTCTTTACCCTCTCTTTCTCTTCAAGGGGCCTATCCTTGGAGGACTGAATCTCCCCTTCTTCAAAGATAAGCCCTTTCTCTGGAGCCACTTTGTTGAAGATGGCCTTCAGCTTCTCCTGGGACTCTTTTACCATGTCCCGAGCGAAGCTGTTTAGCGAGGCGAGGCTCACCCTCAGGTTATCGCCCTCAAGGTGAATAGAGCCTGGCGGCAGTTTTGACAGGTAGGTTCTGAGAGAGGGAGTCTCTTCTCCCACCTTGGCCATGAGGGCGCTCCATAGTTCCTGAACACCCTCCTCTGCTCTCCCCACGGTTCTGGAGGGTGGCTTGAGGGTGGAAGAGGGTTCCTTCTTGGCAGGGGGCTCTTTTTGAGGAGCCGGCTTTTGGGGGACGCCACCCTTACTCAGCTCTGCCACCTGCTGGACCAGCTTAGAGACCTCTATCAGTTGGGGAAGTTGGGTGATCTTTATGAGCTCTGTCTCTGCGAGGAGCTCTGGCACAGGGTGTCTTCTCATCCTCTCAAGAAGAGAGAGAAGCACAGAGAGGGCAGATTGAAGGAGTAGTTGATCGTCTCCTTCATCCTCCAAGAGCCGTCTTTTTGCCGCCTCTGCCAGTTCAAGAACAAAACCGTAAGGGTCAAACCCCGTGTTCACCACCTCTTTGTGGAAGAACTCAGAGATCCCCTTGGCATCCCTTGCCTTGAGCAGCTCCAAGGCCTCTGCTATGCGACTGCTGTCCAGCAATCCCAGCATCTGTGAGACGTCTTCAAGGAGGATCTTCTTCTGGCTGAGAGAAAGGGCCTGTTCCAGAAACATCTGGGCGTCCCTCATGGATCCCCCTGCAGACCTGCAGATGAGTCCCAAGACTCCATCTTCCACCTCCATCCCCTCGTTCTCCACTATGCGAGATAGGAGAAGCTCCATCTCGGACATTGAGAGGGCCTTAAAGTGGAGATGCTGGCACCTTGAACGGATGGTTAGGGGCAGTTTTTGAGGCTCGGTGGTGGCCAGTATGAAGACCACCTTGGTCGGTGGTTCCTCTAAGGTCTTGAGGAGGGCGTTGAAGGCGGGCTCGGTTAGCATGTGGGCCTCGTCAATGATGTAAACCTTGTATCTCCCCCCACTTGGGGCGTAGCGCACGTTCTCTCTTAAGATGCGAACCTCCTCAATTCCCCGGTTGGAGGCGGCGTCCATCTCTACCACGTCAACATGCACCCCCCGGGCGATGTCAAGGCATGAGGGACACTGGCAGCATGGGCTGGGGGTTGGCCCCTTTTCACAGTTGAGGGCCTTGGCAAGGATTCTGGCAGCGGTGGTTTTTCCCACTCCCCGTGGTCCTGAAAAGAGGTAAGAGTGGGCCACACGATCTCGCTCAATGGCCCTGGTGAGGGCCTTGACAACAAAGGGCTGCCCCACGATCTCGTCAAACTTCTGAGGGCGCCAACGCCGTGCAATAACCTTGTAGGCCAGGGTGATCCTCCTCTGCTGCTCTTCACCGAAGGTTTACCATAAGAGCGAGGATAGCTCCACACTTTACAACCTGTGGCAGCTCCACCTAAATAGGGGCATCTTTTGAGATGGAGGTGCAGGTGAAGGTTGAGCCCCGAATCACCGCCTTGGTGCCCACCTACAACGAAGAGCGAAACCTTCCAGACTGCTTGAGGAGTGTGGAATGGGCCGATGAGATCCTTGTGGTGGACTCCTTCAGCACCGATGGCACCTTGGATATTGCCAGAGAGTTTGGTGCCCGAATAATTCAGCACGAGTACATCAACTCTGCTACCCAGAAGAACTGGGCCATCCCCCAGGCATCTTTCCCTTGGGTGCTGGTGGTGGACGCTGACGAGAGGGTCACCCCAGAGCTGCGGGATGAGATTTTGAGCACCGTTAGAGCCGGCACCACCCATGCGGGGTTTGCCATTGGCAGGCTTAACCACTTTTTGGGATTTCCCCTGCGGCACGGCGGCTGGAGCCCCAAGGAGGATACCAATGTGCGTCTCTTTTTGCGGGACAAGGGGCGCTACCAGAAGAGGCATGTCCACGCAGATGTGGAGGTGGATGGCACTGTAGGCAGGCTGAAGGGCTACTTTGTTCACTACTCTTACCAGAGCTTAGACGAGTACTTTAAGAAGATGGATCGCTACACTAAGTGGGCAGCCAAGGATATTCTTGCAAGGGGCACCAGGGTGAGATGGCACCATTTGACCCTGCGCCCTCTGGGGGATTTCTTCAGGCTCTACCTTTTGAAGGGGGGCTTTCTTGACGGCTTTCCGGGCTTGCTCATTGCCCTGCTTTCGGCATACTATGTGATGGTGAAGTTCTCCCGAGCATGGGAGGAGAGTCTAAAGGAGTGAGGAGAGATATGGGTAACTATCTGGCAGAACTGGATAAAAAGTACATCTGGCATCCGTTCACCCAGATGTCAGACTATCTGAACAGAGAGCCTTTGGTGATTGTGGGAGGAGAGGGCTCGTACCTGATTGACAGCGATGGAAACCGTTATCTTGACGGGGTCTCTTCACTGTGGGTGAACGTTCATGGCCACAAACGCCCTGAGATTGATCAGGCCATAAGGGCTCAACTGGACAAGATTGCCCACACCACCATGCTTGGGCTCGCCAATGAGCCTGCCTCTTTACTGGCGGAGAGGCTGGTGAAGATTGCACCAGGAAATCTCTCCAAAGTGTTCTACTCAGACAACGGCTCCACCGCCATGGAGGTGGCAATCAAGATCGCCTACCAGTACTGGGTGAACCGTGGCGATACCAAGAGAACCAGGTTTCTCTCCCTTGAGAACGCCTACCACGGCGACACCATTGGAGCAGTTAGCATAGGGGGAATAGACCTCTTCCACGCCTGCTACAGGCCTCTGCTCTTTCCCGCCTACCATGCGCCCTCTCCCTATTGCTACCGGTGCCCATTGGGCAAGAGCCATCCTTCTTGCGGGCTTGAGTGCCTCAACAAGGCAGAGGAGATACTGAGTGCCCACTCCAGCGAGATCATTGCAGTGGTGGCAGAGTCGGCGGTGCAGGGGGCAGCAGGGATGATTGTGATGCCTCCTGGTTACCTGAAGGGACTTGAGGAGCTTGCCCGTAAGTATGGGGTTCCATTGATTCTGGACGAGGTTGCCATGGGGGTTGGTCGTACAGGCACCATGTTTGCCTGCGAGCACGAGGGGGTTAAACCTGATATCATGGCCCTTGCCAAGGGGATAACAGGAGGATACCTGCCCTTAGCCGCCACCTTGGTGACCCGGGAGATCTTTGACGCCTTTGTGGGAGACATGGGTAAAACCTTCTACCATGGACACTCTTACACAGGTAACCCTCTGGCCTGTGCAGCGGCCCTCGCCACACTGAATATTTTTGAGAAGGAGAACACCCTTGAGAAGGTGAACCGCCTCTCTAACCTGCTCACCGAGAGGCTTGAGGAGTGCAAACGCCTTGAACACGTTGGAGATGTGCGCCAGAAGGGGTTTGTGGCGGGGATTGAGCTGGTTAAGGACAAGGAGACCAAAGAGCCCTATCCCCCTGAGCTCACCATGGGATACCAGGTGATCTACAGGGCCAGGAGGGAAGGGGTGATCATAAGACCCTTGGGGAACGTGATTGTGGTGATACCTCCCTTCTCGTTCACCGAAGAGGAGCTGAACAGGCTCATGGATGTGATCATTCTCTCAATACGGGATGTGACAGAGTGAGGCTTTTGCTGGTTATGGATAGGCCCTGAGTCGCACGGTGCGGGGTGATCTCTCGCTGATCCTGGAGGAAAGGGATCCCATAGCTTTTAAGGCTCTTACACCTGTAAAGAGTGCAGCACACTGTTGATTGCTCTTTTCATCCTTGACGGGTAGTGGGATACAAAGTCCTTTAGCTTATCAGGGTCAAGGCTCTCAAGATCCATCTCTTCAAGCCAGGAATTCATAAGGTACTCCGACGGACGGCGGAGGTGGATCCAGTCCAACAAAGCCCTTTCAGGCGTTGCGATTCTCGCCGTGGTTTCACTTAGCTGCTCTATTCCGAAGTGCTTGGGAATATTGGAGATCACCGAATATTCAATGTTGTATTCAACCTTGGTGGCCCCATAAAATTCCAGAAAGCGGACCTTCCTCAGTCTTCCCGCCCTGCTCACCACAGCGGTGCATACAGCAGGCCTTTGTAGGATAATATCCCAGTAGTGAAGGGCCCACTCCAAACTAACGTAGGCAGCGGGTTTAAGGTAGCAGGCCACCTCTTCTACTGAGGGCCACTGGTTTGTAAACCTGCACTTTAGCACGTTGAGATATACTCCTCTGGTGATCCGTGCGATTAGCCTCTTTTTTATGGCCCTGTTCAAGATCTGTGCCGAGTAGTTTTCTTTTCTTATGCAGGTAGCCAGATCTCCCTTGCGAAAAAGAGGAGGCAAAAGGCCAAGTAGTTCATCAATCTTTATGTTCTTTTTATCTCTGTCTGCCATCTTTTTATCCCTCCCCTTCTTGGGCCAATTCGGCAAGAGCGCCTTCTACATAGTTTAAGATCCTCTTGTAGCCTTCTGCCCTGAGGTATCTTAGTTCTTCTTGATCCAAAAACCTTTTTAGGTCTCTATCCAGGATCTCCATAAGCTCCTTTTGGGGAGGCCATCCCATGCCTCCCATGAGGGGATAACGTTTCCATGCGGAGATGCCGTAGATCCTCTTTCTAAGCTCTATCTCCTCTCTTGAGAGAGGGATTTCTAAAACAGCTCTTAGGAACCATATATCCCACAAGTCTCTGCCTTTTACATGGGGTCTGGCAAGGAGGGCCACCATCTTATCTGCCAAAACACTTTGGGGTGTCTCAACCTGGACCACCAGATTGAGCCTGTCTAAGAAGATGCTGAGAGAGGAGATCTCTCTTTTCACCAAGGGGGCAGTAGCTAAGAGATTGGCATTGCTTTTGATCTTTCCAAAATTTGGTCCCCCTTGGTAGAACTCAGCTTTAAGTCTGGCTCTCTGCTTCGTCTTTCCTTGAACGAAGGTGAACCATATAGTATGCAGCCTATCCTGATGCTGTAATCTGTAGGACTCTAATCCAACACCATCTACGTAATCCAACACCTGAGTGAGATTAGAGAAGATCTTTTCTGCTGCTTTCTCCAGTCTGGAGCTATCCAAGCTGTCAATGTAAAAGTCCAGGTCCTCTGATCTTCTTGTTCCTCCTAAAAAGATCCTTATGGCCGTCCCTCCCTGAAAAATAAGGCTGGGTCCCAGCTCCCTGCAGACCTCTGCCAAGGTGATAATCTGAATCAGCTCTCTCTTTTCATGTTCCATGATGTACAAAGTTTATCATTTTTGATAAGTTTTGCAACTCATCAACCGTTGTGGGAGAGGTTGCAATTTCGCCCATGTGAATCCTTGGCAAGAGACATCCAAATCGTCCACAGTACCCACAATGAGGAGACAAGGCTGAAAAAGGAGTGAGTTTATGAGGATAAAAGTTGATATTGATGATGAGCTGGTAAAAGAGGCATTTTCACTCAGTGAGTTCAAGAGAAAGAAGGAGCTGATTCACGAGGCGCTGAAACTTTTTGTGAAGGCGAAGAGACGTAAGGACCTTTCGGAGTTAGCTGGGGCTGTATCCTTTCACGAGGGATACAACTACAAAGAGTTGAGAAGGATGAGAAGGTAATTTTAGTTGACACCCCAGTCTTGGAAGCTCTGCTGAGAGATAGAAGATTTGGTGGGGTGTCTTGTGTGGAACTATGGGCCGTGATAGGTAAAAAGAAACTTTTGATAGCAAGGAGATGCCTTATTTATGGCTGATTTTTTGCCCTTTGCGGCTATAAGGTACAACGAGTCGCGGGTTCCTATTGAGGATGTGGTGGCTCCCCCATACGATGTTATTGATCCCGATCATAAGAAACGATTGAGAGACCGACATCCCAATAATGTGGTGCGTCTTATTCTTGGGGAGGGTGACTGGTACTCTGAGGCGGCCCGCACTTTTAGAAAGTGGCAAGAGGAGGGTGTTCTCGTAAGAGACGAAGAGCCTGCCTTCTACCTCTACAAGCAGTGTTTTACGGTGAAGGGAAAAGAGTACTGCAGGTGGAAGATCCTTGGAAGGCTTAGGCTTGAGCCATTTGGCAAGGGGAAGGTTTTTCCCCATGAGAAGACCTTGGCGGGGCCAAAGGAGGATAGGCTAAGGCTGTACAACGCCGTAAAAGCCAATCTGAGCCCCGTTTTCGGAATATTCAGGGATAAAAAAGAGATATATCAGAGACTCACTGAAGAGACCAACGGATATCGGCTTTTGTACAGCTTCAAAGACCACGATGGATTAGAGCAGAGCCTGTGGCGCTTGCCTAAGGAACTTGAAGATTTGATCATTGATGGGGTTAAGGACGAGTCTATCTTCATTGCCGATGGGCATCACCGATACGAAACGGCGCTTCTCTACCAGAAAGAGAGAATGGCAGAGAATCCCAATCACACAGGTGACGAGCCCTACAACTTCGTACTCATGGCGCTGGTGAGCATGAACGACCCTGGCCTTCTTGTGCTTCCCACCCACAGGGTTCTCAAAGAGGAATGGGCGAAGAACCCTGAAGAGATCAAGGAAAAGCTGGAGAGATTTTGTAGGGTTGAGGCGAGACCAGACTCCCTTGAGGATGTGTTGAACATAGTGGTTCCTGCCCACGATAAACACCTGTTTGGGTTGTATTGCAGAGAGGAAGGCTTCTCGGTCCTCAGATTGAAGGATGAGGCTGTTCCTCCTGGCAGGCTCAGTCATCTTCCTCCATCCCTTGCAGAACTTCAAGTTAGCTTGTTCCACACCGTGGTGGTTGAGGATGTGCTGGGGCTCTCTCCGGAGGTGGTAGAGAAGGAAGCTCCGTTGATCTACTTCAAGAACGCCCCCCAGGCTGTTGAGGCTGTTGATAGCGGAGTAGGAAGGTATGCGTTTTTCCTCAATGCTCCCACTTTGGAAGAGATAGCTTCAGTGGCTGAGAGCGGTGAGACCATGCCGCAGAAGAGTACCTTCTTCTACCCGAAACTCACCACGGGTCTGGTCTTCTATTCTCTTGAACAGTGAAAGATGCCGTCTTTGTTGGAATAGGCGGAGCAAGTGGGGTCTGCATAGGCGTAAGGGCAGCAAAGGCCCTTTCTGAGCATGTGCGGGTGCATCTGTCTTTCACCCAAGAGGCGGCCCTTATTGCCGAGAGGGAGGGGGTTAGCCTTAAAGATTGGCCTCCCAACGTTGTTGTTCACCACAGATGCGATTGGAGCGCTCCCGTTGCTTCTGGCTCGTACAGATTGAAGGGAGCCGTTATTGCCCCTTGCTCTATGGGTATGCTGGGACGCATCGCAGGGGGTGTCTCTGGCAACCTTATTGAGAGAGCAGCGGATGTAGCTTTGAAAGAGGGATGGCCTTTGGTGCTGGTTCCTCGTGAGACCCCTCTAAGTGCCATTCATCTTGAGAATATGCTGAGGTTGAATAGGGCAGGAGCGGTGATACTGCCGCCGGTATTAACCTTTTACCACAGGCCTGGTGCAATAGCCGATATGGTTAACTTTATTGTGGGAAGAATTATGGACTGCTTAGGGATTGAACACTCTCTTTACGAAAGGTGGGATGAGGTATGAAAGGTAGCAAGGTGTTGCTTGGTGTCACAGGTGGGATAGCCGCATACAAAGCGGTTGAGGTGGTGAGGTTGCTCACTAAGGCGGGTATGGAGGTTCAGGTGATGATGACTCCCAGTGCCAAGAGGTTTATGGGTGAGCTCACCTTTCAGGCGCTCACCCGAAGGGCGGTTCCAATCACATCCCTTGAGCCTGCGGCCTCGGATCGCATTGAGCACATTGATCTTGCCCAATGGGGAGACCTCCTCTGTATCGCCCCAGCCACAGCCAACACCATTGCCAAACTCGCCCACGGCATTGCAGACAATATTGTGCCTGAGGTGTTTCTGGCCTTTGATGGGCCTGTTCTTGTGGTACCTGCCATGAACGATGTGATGTACAGAAACAGAGCCACCCAGGATAACTTGGAGATCCTGCGCCAGAGGGGCGTTGAGGTGCTTGATCCCGAGGTGGGGGAGCTGGCCTGTGGAACCTCGGGGCCAGGCAGGTTTCCAGAGCCTCCTGTGGTGGTTGATGCTATTCTCTCTTTGCTTGCTCCCAAAGACCTTGAAGGCAAAAGGGTTCTGGTTACCGCGGGACCAACAAGGGAGTTCTTTGACGCGGTCAGGTTTATCAGCAATCCTTCTACCGGGCGTATGGGTTTTGCCATTGCCAAGGCCGCTGCCATGAGAGGGGCAGAGGTTCTGCTGGTGGCTGGCCCCACAGAGCTATCCACTCCTTTGGGGGTGAAGAGGGTTGATGTGGTTTCTGCCCTTGATATGTACCGAGAGGTTGTTGATAGGGCCCATTGGGCGGATGTTATTGTGAAGTCTGCTGCAGTGGCAGACTTCAGACCCGCCCAAAAGAGCGACGAGAAGTTGAAGAAGTCTCAACTTAAAGAGCTGGCTATTCCCTTAGAGCCCAACCCAGACATTCTGAAAGCCCTTGGTGAGAAGAAGGGGGATACCCTGCTTGTGGGCTTTGCTGTTGAGAGCCACGACCTGGTGAACAACGCCTTGGATAAGCTGAAGAGAAAGAACCTTGACCTTATTGTGGCCAACGAGGCTGCAGAGGGGTTTGCCAAAGAGACCAACAGGGCGATGATCATCAGAAGAGATGGCACCCTCCGCACCACCTCACTTATGAGCAAAGAGGAGCTTGCCTGGGTGATTCTGGATGAGGTGGTGGGGGTTCTGAGCACTAAGGAAGGGTCAAAATAGGAGTGGGGTTTTGATTGTCACATCATTTCTCATAGGCGGGTTGTAATCCTTTGAACATTGGGTAGTGCTTAACGTTCAAGGTTTTCAGCTCGGCCTTCTCCACCTCAGCAGTGGCTGCCAAGATGGCATCGGCGAGCCCAACCCCGTGTGATTTACCGTAGTCCCGTTTATAGAGCCCTCCAATCTTGGCTATCTCAGGGGTTACGGGAACAACACGGAAGATGGATACGAAGTTATCCAGAACGCGTAGCTCTGCATCTCCCTTTACACCGGCGTACAGTTCTGCAACCACAATAGAGGAGAATATTATTCTCTGGGAATAGGCATTTACAAAGGCCACTGCCTTGCTGTGACCGCGGAGAAAATCAACGAGAACATCTGTGTCAACAAGGAACTCTTTAGCCACTGCTAATCCTGTCCCAATTGGCCCTTATCTTCTTGAAGTCGGGAAAATCTGCGCGGTCCTTCCATATCCCGGCGGCTTCTTTTAACACGGCTTCACGCCTGCTGCGTCCCACCTGTTCAATTAACCGATCCACAGCCTCGCGAATGAGCTCGCTCTGCTTCTTGCCAAGGGCCTTAGATATGGCAGCCAGTTCGGCTTTCTGACGCTCTGTGAGGTATATTTGGGTCCTTACCATGATAACCTCCCTTATACATCTAAGCTATACATCACAGGATTCTATGTCAAGGTTCATCTTGTATTGTGGGCGTTTGGAACTAATCCCCCTTGCTTTGCTTCACCATAAACCTTAGAACACCCCAACAATTCACAGGAGGGGTTAACTTGAACAGAAAAGAGGCAATAGAGCTGCTGCGCATGGATCGGAGAGAGTTGCTCTCCCTTGTGGCCTGGGCTGCAGAGGTGAAGCGCCGATACTGGGGTGACACCTTTCAGTTCTGCTCCATCATAAACGCCAAAAGCGGTCTATGCGATGCTGGATGCGCCTTCTGTGCCCAGGCCAATCCTGAAGCCACTGGTGCACCAG
>JALWSI010000084.1 GCA_027080315.1 bacterium
GAGGAGGAAGGTTAAGAGAAAAGGGGATTGATGATTCTCTTTATGTGTCCCGTTGAATTAAGAATTTGATTTCTTGGCACAGGGAGGTTGAGGGTACTTTGAGAAAGGTTTTACAGGTAAAATGGTTAATCATAGGGGCTTTTTGGACGACTTTGTGCCTTTCCCCCTATTTTGCCTCTGCGGCTCCTCTCACCGTTGCGGTTTCCATAGAACCCCAGAGGTTTCTGGTTGAGGGCATAGGGGGAGATGCTGTTAAGGTGTTCACCGTTGTGCCTCCAGGATCAGAGCCCCACTCCTATGAACCATCTCCAAAGGAGATGAGGTTCTTCTCTGAGGCAGAGGCCTATTTCACCGTGGGGATATGTATGGAGAGGGTGTGGGTTGACAAGTTTATGGGAGTAAATCCTGGACTGCGGGTGATTCCTATGGACAAGGGGGTAGACAGGATCCTTCTGCCCCATGGGGGGTACGATCCCCATGTGTGGCTTTCAACGAAGAACATGAGGATAATGGCAGCTAACACTCTAAACTCCCTCGTTAAGCTGGATCCTTCCCACAAAGACCAGTTTATGGCAGGGTACAAAAGGGTGATTGAAAGAATAGATAGGGTTGAGAAGATTTTGAAGGGTGAGCTTGCCAGGTGCAGGGGAAGGGCTTTCGTGGCAGAACACCCTGCCTGGGGATACTTTGCAAGAGAGTTTGGAATGGTTCAGCTTGCCGTTGAGAAGGAGGGGAGAAGACCAACAACCCGGGAGCTACTGGAACTGGTTAATAAGGCTAAGAGTCTTAATACAAAGGTGGTTCTCATTGAACCTCAGTTCTCAGACAGGGCGGCCAAGGTTGTTGCCAATGAGATAGGGGCCAAGGTGGTGAAGAGCGATCCTCTCTCCCCCAAGTGGGATAATGTGATGTTGCAACTGGGAAGGGTGCTGTCAAAGCTCTGCCAATGAAGGCTGTTTATGTAAAAGACCTGTGGTTCTCCTACAACCGTGAGTTTGTGTTTAAAGGGGCAAGCCTGGAGATTGAAGAGGGGGATTTCGCTTCTGTCATTGGTCCCAACGGCGGTGGCAAGACCACTTTAATGCGCATCTGCTTGGGGCTGTTAAAGCCCCAAAAGGGGGTTGTGAAGATCTTGGGGGGCTTTCCAGAAGAGACCAGGAGAGAGGTGGGATATGTGCCTCAGGATCTCAATGTCTCCTTGAGTTTTCCCATATCCGTTTTGGAAGTGGTGCTTACGGGTCTTCTACCCACCAAAAGAATGGGAGAGAGGTTCTCTTCCTATGACAAGAGCCGAGCCTTAGAGGTGTTGGATAACATGGGAATAGCCTCTCTTGCCCACCGTCCAATAGGGGATCTTTCGGGGGGGCAGAGACAGAGGGTGTTTGTGGCAAGGGCATTGGTTGCCAAACCGAGGCTTCTCTTTCTTGACGAACCCACAGCGGCCATGGATCCCCTCTTTCAGGAGGATCTTTTCGCTTTTCTTGAGAGACTCAATGCCTCTGAGGGAACCACCATAGTGGTTATCACCCACGACATTGGGGCCATCTCAACCCACGTGCGTTCTGTTGTGTGCGTTGGAGGAGGCAACATATTCAGTCACGAGAGTGGCAGCATAACCCCGGAGATGCTTGATGCCGCCTACCAGTGCCCTGTGGATCTTATCGCCCACGGGGTGCCTCATCGCCTTTTCAGGGAGCATTAACA
>JALWSI010000085.1 GCA_027080315.1 bacterium
AGCAGGCAAGGCTTAAAGGGGTCTCTGAAAGATCAAGGTAGATGTTGCCAAAAAGCAGCTCGCCCCTTGGAATCTTTCCGATAGCCTCAAGATGCAATCTGGAAAGAGAAGGCAAAAGTCTTCCCTTAATCTTGATTATCCCCTCTATTCCCTCCCCTGCGTCCTCTCCATCTCTGCTCTGAAACCTCAAACCCTTCCCTTCAAGGGTGGAATTAAACTCCACGCCTTTACCGGTGGCTCTTCCCACAACCGAGAACCTGTCCTTCCCCTCAACACTTACGGCTGTAAAGGAATCCAGAAAGGAGAAGAGTCCTGTATTTTCACCCCAGAGTGCAAAGGCAAAACCGTCATCCAAAGCCGTGGCATTGGCCTTTATTCCATCCAACCTTACCCCACCAAAGGACGAGCACAGAGCAGCCCCAACCCTTAGTCTGGGCTTGAACTCCACAACCGTCTTTCCAGTAAGATTTCCAGAGGGCAAGAAGAAGGTGAAAGGCTCAATAGAAGCCCTGCCCTTCAGAAAAGATGCCTTGGCGGATAGTTCCATTGAGGGAAAGACCCTCTTCCCCCTTCTGAATCTCTCAAGCCAGACCGACGCCTCCGCCTTGCGCAAGGCCCATCTTTCAAACCTCAGCTCTCCCTTGGCCTTTGCCCCAGCGTTTATTGAGGAAGACTTCGCCCTCATCCCATCAACCTCAAAGCCCACAGCAACATCCCCATCCAGAGAGATGGAAGAAGGAAGAGATAGACTAAGGGGAAGCTGCAGCGAAACCTCAGGCTGTGTAAGGTCAGCATAAACCGAACCAAGAACCAGGGTGCTGTTCTGACCAACAACCTGAAACCTCCCCAGGGCAAGTTTAAGCTCAGGGGTGGTAACCTCGCCTCCTTCAAACTCCCCTTTCAGGATCCTCACCCTTTTGAAGAGAAAGACTTTGGTTAAGGCCAAAGCTGTGCCTCCCAATGCGCTGGGTGGTGGCAGAGAAGGAACACCTTTGAGGTGGAGTGAGACCCTTCCCAGATTGAAGGCCTCAAGAACCAAGGTGCCCTTGGAGACCCTGCCGGTGGCATTCAGACCTGTAACCGACAAGGTTGAGCCATCATCCATTTTCACTTGCAGATCCCTGAGAAAGAGCCTGAAGGGAGCAAGCGCAAATGAGAACTCCCCCACAGTGCAGTTGCCTCTCAGTGAAGAAGAGACCGCCCTCTCAAGGGCAAGGCGGGCAAGCTTAGGGCCAACAAGTCCCAACACAAGAAGGAAAAGGCCAAAAGCGAGAACGGCAGACAGAAACCATCTGCCAAAAGAGAAGGAGCGGCGGTGGGTCAGATCCTCATCCATCCCCTCGTCTCAAAAAACAATCTCTCTACCCACCCCCAAAGGCAGAAACTCTCCCGGCCACTGGCTTCTGAAAAGGGCAATGGCGGCATCTCCTGTGCAGTGGGTGGGCCCCGCCTCTCTCACTCCAAGGGCGTAGAGCCGTTCCATCACCCTGCGCACCTCGGTCTCTGAGTGGTCAAGAAGATGAAATCCACCCATGACCGCTACGGGAGCTTCACCAAAGGTCTTTTTAACGTACTCGGCCATTCTCACCACCCCAGGATGGGCACAGCCGGTTATCATCAGAAGCCCCCTATCGCCCTTCACCACCAAGGCCGACTCAG
Organism: bacterium; assembly: GCA_027080315.1. Classification (GTDB taxonomy): domain Bacteria; phylum Thermosulfidibacterota; class Thermosulfidibacteria; order Thermosulfidibacterales; family JALWSI01; genus JALWSI01. Next base: position 1,660 of record JALWSI010000085.1, read on the forward strand.
GCACCACACCTGACACAGGGGCGGTTATGTGAACGTTTGGCATTAGCTCAATCTCATTCTCAACCCAGCAGGGTTCCCCGCCAATTCTGGCAACCTCCTTTGCAAAGCGGGGAGAAAACCCCCTATGCATGAAGACAGGAGCCCCCTCTCTCTCCTCCAGCAGTTCCAAGAGTCCGCCTGTATGATCCCAGTGAAAGTGAGAGAGAGCAATGGCCTGGATACGCTTAGGGGAGAGGCCCAGCATCTCCATGTTTGCAAGCAAGGTGTCTCCGTGGCTTCCGGTGTCAAAAAGCACCACTCCGTCCTCCGTCTCAACCCAGCATGAAAACCCCCATCCCTCTTGAAGACCATCCACTGCAACAGTGTTGTCAAAGGTCACCACAATCCTCATCTGGCATCCTCCCCAAAATTGACCCTGTACAGGTAAGCCTCTTCGTCGCATAGATGGGGAAACTTTGGACACCTCACACAGTCAAACCAGATCTTCTGGGGCAACTCCTCCTTCTTGCATCTAACAAAGCCAATCCTCTCAAAGAACCCTCCCTCTCTGGTCAAAGCAAACACCCTTGGAATTCCCAACTCAGCAGCCTCTTCAAGGCAAGCATTCACAAGAGCACGGCCTATTCCTTTGCCCTGCATCTCACTTTGAACAGAAAGGGACCTCACCTCTGCAAGGTCCTTCCAGAGCACCTTCAGGCAAACTGCTCCAACCACCTGGTTGCCCTCTTCAGCCACAAAGTAGTCCCTGATAGACTCGTAGATGTTTACCAGAGGCACCGCCAGCAGATCTCCAGAGGAGACGAACCTGCCAATCAACTCGTGTATGGTCTCGGCATCAGAGAGCTGTGCTTTTCTCACCACCATGAGCCCGCCTTTCTGTTTGACAATCACAACCTGGTAGGGTTAAGTAGCACCCACTTCTGACAAAAGGAAGGGGAAGTCTTGGGAAAGGATCTTATCTCTCTTCTTGACCTCCAAGAAGAAGAGATTGAACAGCTACTGAAGAGTGCCAGCCGCCTTAAAGCCATGCAGAAGCGGGGCATCTCTTACCGCCCCTTTGTGGGGAAGACCATGGCACTGCTTTTTGAGAAGCCTTCTACCCGAACGAGGCTCTCTTTTCAGGCTGGCATGCATCAGCTTGGGGGAGATTCCATATTCCTGAGCCCCGAGCACACCCAGCTAAGCCGGGGAGAAACCCTTGAAGACACCGCCAGAACGGTCTCCTGTTTTGCAGACATCGCGGTTCTGCGCACCTTTGCCCACCGCACCGTTGAGGTGTTTGCCCATAACGCTTCAATCCCGGTGATCAACGGCCTCACCGACCTGTTTCATCCCTGCCAGATCCTGGCAGATCTCCTCACAATACAGGAGTGTTTTGGAGAGTCTCGCCACAAAATAGTGGCATTTGTAGGAGACGGAAACAACGTGGCCCACTCGTGGATAAACCTGGCAGCCCTGTGGCCCATAGAGGTCAGGGTGATAACGCCTGTGGGATACGAACCCTCAGAAGACGTGGTTGAACACGCCAAGAGGTGTGGAGGAAAGGTCATTGTGACCTCAGAGCTAAAGGCTGTGAAAGGGGCCCACGTGATCTACACCGACGTGTGGGCAAGTATGGGTCAAGAGAAGGAGCACCAGAAGAGGGTGAGTGAGTTCAAAGGCTACCAGGTGAACAGCAGGTTGATGGAGCTTACAGAGAAAGATGCTATTTTCATGCACTGTCTGCCTGCTCACCGAGGCGAAGAGGTTACAGCAGAGGTGATTGACGGTCCTAAATCTGTTGTTTGGCAAGAAGCCGAAAACAGGCTGCACATGCAGAAAGCTATCGTGATAAAGCTAATGGGAGGAGAAGGAGATGTCGTCGTTAAATAAGGTGGTTCTGGCGTACTCCGGGGGATTGGACACATCCATAATGATTCCCTGGTTAAAGGAGAAGTATGGATGTGAGGTGGTGGCCTTCGCTGCAGATGTGGGCCAGCAGGAAGATATGGACAAGGTGAAAGAGAAGGCCTTAGCCACTGGCGCCTGCGAAGCCTATGTGCTGGACCTAAAAGAGGAGTTTTTGAGAGACTACTGCTTCAAGGCTCTGAAGGCAGGGGCCATCTACGAAGGCAAGTATCCCTTGGGGACAGCGCTGAACCGTCCCATAATCTCCAAATACTTGGTTGAAATTGCCAAGAAGACCGGAGCAGATGCAGTGGTGCACGGGGCCACAGGAAAGGGCAACGACCAGGTGAGGTTTGAGGTCTCAGTAATGGCTTTGGACGCCAACCTGAAGTGCATAGCCCCTGTTCGCACCTGGGAGTTCAAGTCCCGTCAGGAGGAGATCGCCTACGCCCAGGAGAAGAACATTCCCATAGAGGTCTCCGTTGAGAAGCCCTACAGCATTGACCGCAACCTTTGGAGCATCAGCATTGAGTGCGGAGTGCTTGAGGACCCCTGGAACGAGCCTCCAGAAGACGCCTACCTCATCACCACCTCTCCAGAAAAGGCCCCCAACGAGCCCCTTTACCTTGAGATTGAGTTTGAGAAGGGTGAGCCTGTTGCTGTGAACGGCAAGAGGATGAACCCTGTTGAGATGATAGTTGAACTCAACGAAATGGCAGGAAAGCACGGGGTTGGCAGGGTGGACATAGTTGAAGACAGGCTCGTTGGCATAAAGTCAAGGGAGATCTACGAGGCACCGGGAGCCACGGTGCTGCTAACGGCCCACAAAGAGCTTGAGTATTTAGTGCTTGACAGAGAGACCTTCCGCTACAAAGAACACTTGGCCATCAAGTACGCCGATCTGGTTTACTATGGCTACTGGTTCTCTCCTCTGCGTGAGGCTTTGGACGCCTTTGTGGATGAGACCCAGAAGAGGGTGAACGGGGTGGTCAGGCTTAAACTCTACAAGGGCAACTGCGTGCCTGTGGGGAGAAAATCCCCCAACTCCCTCTACAACTTCAACCTTGCAACCTACGATCCAGAAGACTCCTTTGACCACAGAACAGGAGAAGGCTTCTGCAAGGTATGGGGCCTTCCTCTCATGGTGGCAGGTTCAAGAAAGTGACCCAAAAGGAGGGCCTTGCTGCTGCAAGGTCCTCCATCACAATCCCATTTCACCTTAGTGGGAGAAGATCTCGTCCAGACCCTGTTTGACGAAAAGCCCCAAAATAGTTGAGAGGAGCACATGCTAAGGATAAGGCCGCTCATTTTATGCCTATGTATGCTCGTGTTGCCTCTCGTGGCTGGGGCATCACCTCCCAACACTGTTCCCTTCAACCTTAAAGAGGCAAAGAAGGGCATAGACCCTAAAGAGGTTGAGGAGAAACTCAAGGATTGCCAGAAGATTGTGGCATATCTGAACAGCCTAACTCAAGGCGAACCCCACCAGAAAGAGAACCTATCCCAGGCAGCTGACCTTTTTCAGGGAGCCATCTATCAGCTAACCAAGCTAAAGGTTGACCTATCAGCGCCCACAGAGGGGATCTCAATCTCCATCCCTGAGCTCACAAACTCTCCACCCTACCCCTTGAAGCTCTACATGGATCTTCTAAGTGAATACTCAACCATTGCCCAGCAGCTGGAATCGGCCAACCTGAAAACCCAGCTTCTGCAAGACGAGCTGGACAGCTTAGAAGAAGAGATAAACGACCTGACCCCCCAGTGGGTTTCACTGAAGCAGAAAATTCCCGATGTTTCATACTATCTGGTGCTGGCACAGCTCATAAACTCACAGGCCCAATACCTCTACGGCCTTTTGAAGCTATCCCTAACCCAGAAGAGGATAGAACAGCTTTCACAGCTCCAAACAAAGGTGGAAACCTTGCTCAAAAAGGTGTTTCTCCATTTAAAGATAGAGAAGAAGGACCTTGATGCCGCTCAAGCGAGTTACCAGAAAACCAAGGCTCTATTGGAAAAGGTACGCAATCAGGTAAGAAATGAGCTCACCCGCCTGAACCGCAAAATGGCCCTTCTTGAGGTGAGAAAGACCCGGGTTATTGAGAAGCTCAACGCGGCAAACACGCCATCTACAAGGAAGAACACCCTTAAGATAGAGAAAACAAGGTTTGAGGTGATGCAAGAGGAGGCCCAGATCTCAAGGAAGATCATCTCTCAAAAAGAGAGAAGCGCCCTTCTAGACTACACAGGAGCATCCTTCAGGCTTCAGTGGCTAAAATGCTATGTGGGTACCTGTACAACCCAGGAGAAGGTTAAGAACATTGGGCTTTGGAAGGATCGCATATCCAAGCTTGACAGCTACCTGACCTCGGTTAAAGCCGCCATAAACAGGACTTATCACCCTTGAACAGAGCAGTCTCAGCGGAGAAGAAGCTCAGAAGGCATTACTACTAAAAAAGGCGTACAGAAGCCTTCTGCAGTCCATCACTTCCCTGCTTCAGCTTTACCAGGAAAACCTTGGCAAAGGTAAGGATATACGCCTGAAGATGGAGTGCACCCTAAACCTCTTCAGGAAGCGAGCAGGGGGCATGGAGAGGCTCTACACCTGGTTCACCGAGAACAGAAAGACAATCTCAAAGAAGCTGAACGCCGTCCTCAACTACCCCATCTGGACCATAGGCCAGACACCATTCACTTTGGCAAGCATACTAAGATTCCTGATGGTGCTTGTGGTGGGCATTATACTGGTCAGGCTGATCCGCCATCGCACTTACAGAATCCTAACCGAGCGCATGGCCTTATCTCCCGGACCCGTCAACTCTCTAACCACCTTGGTCTATTACGTGATGATTCTTTTGGTATTTCTTATTGCCCTTTCAGAGGTTGGGGTTGACATGAAACAGGTGACCATAATCTTCGGTGCCCTTGGTGTTGGAATTGGATTCGGCCTCCAAACCATAGCCAACAACTTCGTGAGCGGGATAATCCTGCTCACCGAACGCTCCATACAGGCAGAGGACATCGTTGAGCTGGAAGACGGCACCCTTGGGGAGGTTAGAAAGATCAGCATCCGCTCAACGGTTATTCGCACCTACGATGGCCTTGACATCATCGTACCCAACTCTGATCTGGTATCGGGCAAGGTAACCACCTGGACCTACGAAGACGACTGGAGGCGGCTGAAGATCCCCTTTGGAGTGGCCTACGGTTCTGATCCACAACAGGTGGAAGAGGTTGCCAAAAAAGCGGCACGATCTGTGGGAAGCACCGTTGAGGACCCGCACCATCCCGTGCAGGTGTGGTTTGAGGGGCTGGGCAACTCCTCTTTAAACTTCACCCTTCTGGTCTGGATTCGCATGCACCAGATCAAATCCAAGACCGGCCTAAAAAGCGACTACTACTTCGCCCTCTACCAGAGCCTGAACGAAGCGGGCATAGAGATTCCCTTTCCCCAGCAGGACATTCACATTCGCAGCATCTATCCCGAAGCCATAGAG
>JALWSI010000086.1 GCA_027080315.1 bacterium
CCTCCTCGCTTACCTCCACCTCCATGCGCAGAAGCACACACCCCATTGACTTTCCGGTCTGGTCAAATCTGAGTGTTCTGGTGGCTCCCCCCTCCAAGGCGTTGTCCAGTATCACCTCTAAGCTATAAATGTTATCCATGGGATATATGGTAACGTTTCCCTTAACCATCCCTTTGAAGAAGTCTTTGACCCTCTCGGAAGTCACCTCTCTCTTCAAAGCCTCGTAGCAGTGGGGGGTCTTGGCCATTAGGCCAACGTTACACCTATCTCCTTTGTCTCCTGACCTGGTGAAAGCGAGCTCCGCCAAAGGCACTTTAACTCCCATCACATCACCTCCATAACGAAAGAAGTTGTCTTCACCATATCCCTCGGCACCAGAGTGGGCCACAGAGCAACCACCGGACGGGGGGTAAAAGGCACACCAAAGCTGGTGCCAATCGGTCCCGCAAGCCACAAATGCGTCACCTCCCTGCGTATAGCGTCTGCCTCTCTATAGGTGTTGGTTCTAGCAACCACCCTTAGACCAACCTCGTTCATCTCACATCTCTCTGGGAGCACCACAGTCTCCCCTCCCAGCATATTAACCCCCATGAGGTCTATTCTAAGCTCCCTGGGTTCAACCCCAACGTACTCTATTCTTTTTCTTATCCACTCTTTGGCCCACAGGGCCTTGTCCAAAGCATCAGGCCAGGGGAAGAAGACCATTCCCTCTCCGATAAACCCATCTTCATAGCCTATGCACACTTTGAGAGTATCTGGCCTTTTATCTCCCTTGACTCCCCTTATCCTCACCCTGTTCTCACCCTCTTCCATTATGGAGAGGGAGGTGAAATCGGCCACGCCGTCTGGCATCACATATCGGGAAGGATCGTGCACCTCGTAGAGCAGATGCTCCTTAACCGTCCACTCACAAACAAGCCCTCCGCTATCCTCCACCTTTGTGATAACGGCGTCACCGTTCTCATAGACCTCAGCTATGGGAAAGCCTATTCTATGAGAGTTCTTAACCACCTTCCACAGGTTTGACATACCCCCTGTACACCCCAAAGTGCACTCAACAATGTGCCCAATGGTGATGGCAGAGGCTATCTTGTCAACGTAGGCCTTGTGATCAAACTGCCATCCAAACTCATGCATAATGGGGGCAACATAGAGGGCGTTGTCAGAACACCTGCCTGCAACCACCACATCTGCCCCTTCCTCCAAAGCGTTGATAAGCTCATCTGCCCCTATGTACACATTTGCAGAGACTATCTTATCCTTTACTCTATCCAGACCCTCTTCTCCCGTGTCAAGGTTAACAAAGGTCCAGCCTTCAGAGGCGATGTCATCAAGCCTGTGGAGTATGTCATCTCCCTCAACTATACCCACCTTGAACCCCGTTATCTTCATGTCCCTTGCCACCTTTATAACCTCAAGGCCCGCCTGAACGGGATTCGCTCCCCCAGCATTGGTGAGCATTCTTATTCCCTTCTTCACAGTCACAGGCAGCAGGGCCTTCATCCAGGGAACTATGTCCTGAATGTACCCCTTGCTGGGATCCCTTCTCTTCATGCGCTGGAGTATAGCCAAAGTTAGCTCTGCCAGATGGTCAAAGCCTATGTACTGAACATCCCCCTTCTCAGCCAATTCAACGGCAGGATCAAGCATATCTCCCCAGTAGGCCGATCCCGCACCAACTCTGATGTAACGCATAAGG
>JALWSI010000087.1 GCA_027080315.1 bacterium
CAAAGGCAGAGGAGCTACACGAGACCTTCATGGAGGACGTTGCAGAGTGCGACGATGAGCTTATGGAGAAGTACCTTGAAGAGCACGATCTCTCCCCTGAAGAGATCCATGCCGCCCTCAAAAAAGGGGTCCACGACGGCACCTTGGTACCCTTGCTCTGTGGTTCTGCCTCCAAGAACATGGGAACCCAACTGCTCATGGACACCCTTGTTGAGCTGGTTCCATCCCCCGACGAGATGCCTCCTGTAAAAGGTAAGCATCCCGAAACCGGAGAGGAGATGGAGAGGGCGTGCTCTCCAGACGAACCCTTCTTGGCCTTGGTGTTCAAGACCTTCTCTGATCCCTACGCAGGAAAGATATCCCTCTTCAGGGTCTTTGCAGGCAGCCTTGGAGAAGACACCACTGTGCTCAACGTGACCAGAGACACAAAGGAGCGCTTAACAAAACCATTCTTCTTGGTAGGAAAAGAACAACAGCCTGTGAGCCAGGTGCCAGCAGGAGACATCGCCGCTGTGGCAAAGCTGAAAGAGACCAAAACAGGAGACGTTCTCTGCGATCCCGCCCACCCAATGACCTTAGAGCCTATTGAGTTTCCACCTCCGGTTCTCTCTGCAGCCATTAAAGCAAAGGCCAAGGCAGACGAAGACAAGATAAGCAACGCCCTGCAGAGGCTTATGGAAGAAGACCCAGGCCTTCAGGTGGAGCGCCACGAGCAGACCAAAGAGCTCATCTTAGCCGGTCGCGGACAGCTTCACCTTGAGGTGACCGTTGAAAAGATGAAGGAGAGGTTTGGGGTAGATGTTGAGCTTCAAACCCCCAAAGTACCCTACAAAGAGACCATCAAAGGCAAGGCAAGGGTACAGGGACGCTACAAGAAACAGACAGGCGGAAGAGGCCAGTTTGGAGACGTGTGGATTGAGATGGAGCCCCTGCCAAGGGGAGCAGGTTTTGAGTTTGTGGACGAGATCGTGGGAGGAGCCATTCCTCGCCAGTACATCCCCTCTGTAGAGAAGGGAATAAGAGAGGCTATGATGACGGGAATACTGGCCGGGTATCCCGTTGTTGATTTCAGGGTTAGACTGGTGGATGGTTCATTCCACCCCGTGGACTCCTCAGATATGGCCTTCAAGATTGCCGGTTCAATGGCCTTCAAGAAGGCCGTAGAGCAGGCAAAGCCGGTTCTGCTGGAACCCATCATGGATATGGAAGTGATCGTTCCCGAAGAGTGCATAGGAGACGTGATGGGCTCCATAAATGCAAAACGAGGCAAGATTCAGGGCGTTGAGGCCAAAGGGAAGAACCAGGTGGTTAAGGCCCTTGTTCCTCTGGCGGAGGTGCTAAGGTACGCCCCCGAGCTGAGGTCCCTGACAGGAGGTAGAGGAACCTACTCTATGGTGCTCTCTCACTACGAAGAGGTGCCTGCCCAGATCGCCCAGAAGATCATTGAGGAGTCAAAACAAGAAGGTGAGGAGTGATCTGAGGTAGATGGAGAAGAGGCCTCCATACACCGTTAACCTTCTAAGGGACACCTTAGAGACAACGGTGGCCGAATTAGAGAAAGAACCGTCCCCCAGTAAATGGCCTATTCTTGCAGGGGTAGCTGTATTGTTAGTGATAGCAGGGGTGGCGGCAAACTTCTTCTTTTCAGGGAAAGAGAAGAAAGAGGATGTTCACCCCTCAAAGTTTGAGAAGAAGCTATTGGCCACGGTGGAGGTGAGGGATGTACCCCCTCCTCCACCTGCCATAAAAGCCGTTGAGAACAGAACCGCCAATAAATCTGCAGAAGAGAAACGGGTCATAAGCGAGCTGCTTAAAGGCAAGAAGCTCATACCCACCTTGGACACCAATGCCGAGAAGAAGGCCACAAAGGTGGTCACTGTGACCAAAGTGAAGATGAGGCTTATACACAAACCAGAAGAGAAGGCCCGTGCTCTTAAGGTTTTGAAAGAGCTTAACGTAAAAGATGTGACCGTGAAATCCGAAAAGACCCTGGTCACTTTCAGGCGTGTCTTGGTGGGACCATTTAAGACCAACGCAGAGATAAAGAAGGCAAAAGAGCTGATAACCGATAACATACAAGAGGAGTTCTCTTTCTGGGTGAAACGAAAGAACGGATGCAAGTATCTGGCTGTCCAAGCCTTTGTTCAAGAGAAGAACAGCGATGCCCTGGTTCTCGCCCTGGCACAGCTGGGCTTCAATCCAGTGGTAGAAAGGTTCAACAGGGAGATAACCTGCTACAAGGTTGAGTTCACCATTCCCCCAGACCAGCGCTGGAAGCACATCAAGAAAAGACTTGAAGCAAATCAGGTTCACATCATTGGATACAGAGTATATCCACAAAAAGTGGTTGTGCCCGTTGAGGAGGAGTCAATCAACCGCCACAACCTCCCAGGGTAAAGGCTCATTAGCCTCCCTCTTTCTGTGAAGATAATGATGTAAGTTGCAGTTGCTCTTCGCCATTGCTTGTCTCAAGCTCTCCCCCCGGGCAATCCGGTAAATAACCTCTCCCACAAGCCTGTCTCCTCGTGAAACAAGGGCTTGAACCAAAGACCATTTCGGCAACTCATAGGTAAAACTCACCTTCTTCTCTGGCTTTAACCCCTTTTCTATCTTCTTGATTGCCTGGGTCAGGTCTTCTTTCTCTGCCATGGTCTCTCTTTGAAAAGGGGTGTGGGGCTTAGGTACAAAAGGCGAGACGCTCACGCTAAGCTTGGTCTTTAGCCTTTTTGCCCTTATTAGGTGAATCAGCCGTCTCACTAAAGAGACAATTTCCTCTGCCTCTCCAAGGGGATCCAAAGGGGGCAAGCCAACCATAAAGTAGAGCTTAAGACTATCAAATCCCATCTCAGCAAGATCCACAATACGTTTCTCAAGGAAGGGGTTTGAGAATAGCTTTCCAGCCACCCGCCTTCTATCCTCAGAGGCCGCCTCAACCCCCAAGGTGGCACTAAGGGTGCTTCCTTTAACCATGGCCTCAAAAAGCTTTAAGGGGGCATCCAGCCTCAAAGAAGAGAAAGAGAGCCTCTTGCCAAGGGAGAGGGCATGATCAACCACCTCCACAATGTAGTCTGGGGGCCAGATGGATGTTCCAACAAGACCTATGCGCTCTCCAGAAGCCGAGATAAGATTCAGCAGCACCTCTTTTTTTACGAATCTAACCGGTCTATTCAGGTGTGCAGCTAAGCAGAAGTTGCAAAGGTTGGGACAGCCTCTTGACACCTCCACCAGCTCCATATCGGAAAAGTGGGATGACTTAGAGACAACACAAGACCTGGCACCCGAATCTTTAAATCCACTCCAGCTTATCCTTCTTATTGGAAACCTCACCCACTCCACCATAGGCACCATCCCGCCGTACCTGCCAAAATCATCAAACCTTGGTCTGTAAAGCTGGGGCAGGTATATCCCCTCCACCTCTGCAAGCCTCTTAAACAGAGTCTCTCTATCCTCTTCCCAGTTCTCCTCTAAGATGGTCAGAACCTCAGAAAGCCATTCTTCTGCCTCACCTATGAGAATGGCATCTGCAAAGGGGGCAAAAGGCTCAGGATTGGCGGAAGGAACGATCCCTCCGATAAGAATAAAAGGATGATGGTAAGCCCTATTCTCACGCTTGGCTGGTATTCCTGCCTGCTCAAGGAGGGTTATGAGATTCAAAAGGTCGTTCTCAAAGCTCACCGAGGCAGCCACAAGCTGAAATTGAGCCAGAGGAAGATGCTCCTCAAAAGAGGGCACCTCCTCTTTTAAACCCAATCTCAGCTCATGGGGAGGAAGGAAGAACCTGTCTGCAATCCATTTAGGATGCTCAGCCACAATGCGGTAAACCTGTTGAAATCCAAGATTAGCTATGGCCACGGAGTAAAGGGAGGGAAACAGCACCGCCGCCCTTAAACTACCCCCCCTCTTAGGGAGCACGGTGCTCTCTTCCTTCTCAATAAGCTCCTCCCATAACGAGGAGCACCTGCGGGAGATCAACGGGTATCCACCACCTGATCAGTCTCTAATGTATCCAGGAAGCGAAAGATCCTCTAAGGGGTCAAACCTCTTCTCCCTTTTCGGTATGGGCTCTTCCCTCTCCTTCCCTACAGGCACCTTCATAACCTCATCTACAGAAGGTACAGACTCATCAATTGAGATGGATTCAACATCCTCCACAGTCACAGGAGATGTCTGAGCAAAACCAGTGGCTATTATGGTGACCCTAACCTCGTCCCCCATCTTGTCATCGTAAACGGCACCAAAGATGATATTGGCGTCTTCGTGGGCTGCGTCGTAGATAACATGGGCAGCCTCTTCAACCTCCTTAAGGGTGGTTGACTTGCTTCCAGTGATGTTGAAGAGAACGCCCCTTGCTCCATCCACAGAAACATTGTCAAGCAAGGGACTTGAAACGGCTTTCTGGGCGGCCTCCTTCGCCTTGTTGGGACCAGAAGCAGTGGCAGTGCCCATTAACGCCTTACCCCTGCCCTTCATGATGGCTCTCACATCTGCAAAATCAAGGTTAACAATTCCAGGAGTCTTGATGAGATCGGATATGCTCTGCACACCTTGACGAAGCACATCGTCTGCCAAACGGAACGCGTCAACAAAGCTGGTCTCTTCATCCGCAACTAAGAGAAGCTTATCGTTGGGGACAACAATAAGGGTATCAACCTCTTCCTCAAGCTCAGCCAAACCTATCTCGGCATTGCGCATTCTCTTCTTGCCTTCAAAGCTAAAAGGCTTGGTCACCACTCCAACAGTGAGGGCCCCAGCCTCTCTTGCCAACCGGGCAACCAAGGGACAGGCACCTGTACCGGTACCTCCACCCATGCCTGCGGTGACAAAGACCATATCCGCGTCCTTTATCACCTCTGCCAGCCGCTCCTCATCCTCCTCAGCAGCTTTCCTACCAATCTCGGGATCGCCTCCGGCACCGAGTCCCTTGGTTATTGAGTTACCAATCTGAACCCGAACAGGGGCAGGGCAGTTCCTAAGCGCTTGGGCATCGGTGTTTATGGTGATGAACTCAACCCCCATTAGGCCATGCTGAATCATATTGGCAACGGCATTGCCACCACCACCCCCAACGCCCACCACCTTTATCGTGGCCTCTTGCATAAACTCTTCGTCGTACACAACATCTATTGCCATTGACCACTCCTCCTTCAGATCAAGAACCCTGCCACCTTCACACCCATGGGAAGCTCCTCTTCTCTACCGGTTCTACTCTTCAATTTCAAAACCTCACCCTTTGTAACACCACAAGTATCGCTCCCATAGCAGAGCAAACCTGCAGCAGTGGCATAGAGGGGAGACTTTATGGTCCCTACCAGCTTGGAGTCAACCTGGAAACGGGGGATGCCCACCCTCACATCCATCTCAAGCATGCTTCTGGCCACCTCGGCAACCATCTCTATCTTGGCGTTTCCACCTGTAATAACAGCCCCAGTATCAATAGCGTCTTTACACCTGTTGTTCACCAAAAAGCTGTTCACCTTGCTAAAGATGGTCTCAAACTCCTTTCTCAACACCGCTTCAATCTCAGAAACCGAAAAGGTTGAGGTGCCCCTGTCTCCCCGTAAGGGAACCTCCACCCTATCTTCGGCAATCCCGTACCCTTCCATCATCTCCCAGTAGTTGTCTTTCAACACACGGGCATCCTCCAAGGAGGTCCGTAAGGTCTGGGATATACCCTTTATGATGTTGTAGCCCCCAACAGATAGAGAGGCCACCCGTTCAAGTTTACCCTTATTGTAAATCACAATATGGGTGAAGTTCTCTCCAATATCTATAACAACAGAGCCAAGCTCTTTCTCGTCTTCCACCAGAACTGCCTTGGCCAGAGCAACAGGAATAGCAGCAATTTTATCAACCTCCACCCCTGCCATATGGGCACAGGTGATAAGGTTTTTTACGTAGCTGGAACGAGCGGTGATGAGATAAACCCAGGACTCCAACCGCAGGGCAACCATGCCCAGAGGATTCTGGATTCCCCTTTGATGATCCACAACAAACTCCTGAGGCTCGGTGTGAATAAGGGTGTGTCCCTCAGAAAGAGGCACCGCGTTTGCGGTCTCTAAGGAAATCGTGATGTGATCCCTGGTTATTCTATCGCCCCCAACAACGGAGAGCCCAAAGCTACACAGGCTGCTGATAGAATCTCCCCCGATTCCGAGAACCATGGGAGGCATATCAGAGATCCTCTTTATTCCCAGAAGGCTACCCGCCTCCTTCACCGCCAGCTCAATGGCCCTTACTGTGCTTTCAACGTCACGGATCTTTCCATCATGGATCCCATTAGACTCTGCTGTTCCAACGCTCTTTATCTCTACCCCACCTTCTCGGCGCACACCAATAAGAACTTTCACCATGTGGCTGCCCACATCCAGAGCGCCTACATAGCTCTCAGCCTTACCGGTGATCTCTATTGGTCTTCTTGTTGGATTACCTCTGTTTCTGCGCCAGAACAACATAGGTTTCTCCTCTTCTCTCAGACTCCGAATAACAGAATATAACCCTTATCACAAGTGGCAGATCCAAAGTTATTTAAGACAAGTTATCACCTAAAATCAAGCCAGTTACTCGCAAAAAATGGAGTTGCCGTTTCCCTACTCTCCGACTTCAAGCCAATCCACTTTATCCCATAACACTCTGTTATCAAAGGACAAATTACACAAACATTCACGAGTTTATTCTCTAACCCATCCAAGAGAGCACGGCCGCACCAGATCTTTTCTCAATTCTCAACAAATTATCAAACCATCTTGAAATTACACAGTTTCCCTCTGAACACTCTCTTAAAAGCCAATATTTAATTAAAAACTCATCCTATTTTTCTTCTCTCCCAAGCCTCTTTTAGTATCGCAATAACAAGATCGCCAAAAGAGTATCCTGCAACAGCAGCAGCCTTTGGTAAAAGGCTTGTCTCTGTCCTACCAGGAATGGTGTTCACCTCTCCAAAGTACGGCACCCCGTCTTCATCCGACAACCTGAAGTCAACCCTGGTTGCCCCCCGGCACTGGAGCA
>JALWSI010000088.1 GCA_027080315.1 bacterium
GATCTCGGCCACCCCCTTAGGCTCAACAAGCTCCATTAGGCCAGGCAGGCCATGGCTTCTGCCAAGACCGCTCTCCCTGAAACCTCCCCAGGGCAGCTGGGGCTCGGCAAAGGTGAAGAGGTGATCGTTCACCGTAACCACGCCGTATCTGAGGGCCTTGGCAAGCCTCTCGCCGGCTGAGGGATCCGTTGTCCACACCGATGCAGTGAGTCCGTAGGGCATAGAGTTGGCCCTGCTTATGGCCTCATCCTCCTCTTTGAAGGGCACCACGGTGATCACTGGACCAAAGGTCTCTTCCTTAAGCACCTTCAGGTGCCGGGGAGGGTCAACCACCACGGCAGGCCTGATGAAGTATCCCTTGCCGTCCAAGGGCTCCCCTCCCACAACCTCTGCTCCAGAGGCCCGGGCCTCTTCAAGCTGGGAGAGCACCTTACGGTACTGAGGCTCATTTGAGAGGGGCCCCATATCCACATCAGATAGGGGATCACCAACCTTAAGTCTATTAGCCTTCTCGGTGATCAGCTGCACAAAGGCCTGAAAGACGGATTGATGCACAAGGGCCACCTCAACAGAGGCACAGGTCTGCCCTGCATTGGCCATGGCCGCCCAGAGAATGCCCTGGGCGGTGTACTCAAGGTTTGCATCTTCAAGCACTATGGCGGGGTCCTTGCCTCCAAGCTCCAACACCACCTTCTTTAATCCCGGTGCCGCAGCCTGGTACACCTTCCTCCCAGTGGTCACTGAGCCGGTGAATAGCACTCCATCAACTAACGGATGTGTCACCAACCAGTTGCCAACATCTCCCTCTCCGTGAACCACCTGCACCAGTCCCTCGGGAACCCCGCTTTTCTGGAAGAGCTCTGCCACCTTATTGCCTACCAAGGGGGTGTAGGGAGATGGCTTAAGCACCACTCCGTTTCCGGCAATCAGGGCGCTCACCACCTCAATGAAGGGAATTGCAAAAGGGTAGTTCCAGGGCGGTATGATTCCCAACACCCCCAAAGGCTCGTAGCGGATCTCCATGGCGTGGGAGGTGAAGACCGGAGTCCAGGGACGCACCTTCTTAGGAGAGACCATCTTCCAGCCCTTGTTAACGGCGAAGTCAAGGGCTTCAAGGGCAGGGAAGATCTCCATGGCGTAGGCCTCAGCAAGGGTTTTGCCTTGCTCTAAGGAGATAAGCCTTGCAATCTCCTCTTCCTCCTCCACCAAAGAGCCCACAACACCCTTCAGGAGTTCCGAACGCTCTTTTGGAGAAAGGTCACCCCAGGTCATTTGGGCGCTTCTGGCAGCATCCAAAACAGCGTTTAATTCCTTTTGAGAGACAACAAAAACCCTTCCCAAGACCTCACCTGTGGAAGGGTTCAAAGAGAGTATCTCAGCACTCATACCCCCTCCTACGCAATGCTATTTTAAAATTAGCCGCAAGAGACTCTTAGGTCAATGCAGGCGGGATAACAAAGACCCGCCTGCAAAACCCACTGGGAGCATCAACCTAAACCAGCCAGTACTTCTCCTCCTCAATCAGCTTATCAGCGAGAGTGGTCTTCAGCTCCACTAAAGAGACAGGGGTGTACCACCTGATAAGTTTCCTTAAAACAGATAGATTGGTCTTAAGCATGTCTCCCTTCTCAATGGCAGCAAGGGCCTCCTGAGCCAGCTGACCCACCTTGGGGAAGGCCTGGGAAACATATAGCTGGGTCATTATGGAGTGGTACTTTGCAGCATCTTCACCCTTATTCTCTATCACCTTTTTGGTCCTGAGAAGGGCGCTCTCCATGGCGTAGAGCTCAATAATGATGTCTGCCAAACGGGCCAGAAGCATCTGCTGGTCTTTAAGAGCCTCTTTGTACTTCTGCGCCGCAAGACCTGCTACCATAAGGGAGATTTTCCTGGTCATCTCCACTGCCAGCTCCTCTTGAGCCAAAGGCCCGCTGCCCAGCATGGAGAGAGGCATGAAGGTCATGATCTCTTTCGCCAGCTTCTGAGCCGCAGGCAGCAGTGGCAGCTCACCCTTCATGGCCTTGCGCATGATCATACCCGGGATCAGCAGCCTGTTGATCTCGTTGGTTCCCTCAAAGATGCGGTTTATCCTTGAGTCTCTGTAGAAGCGCTCAGCTGGATACTCCTCTGTGTAGCCGTAGCCTCCAAAGATCTGCACAGTCTCATCTGCAACAAAGTCAAGGGCCTCTGAACCAAAGATCTTGATGATTGAGCATTCGGTGGCATACTCCCCAATGGCGTCCATGGCCTTCTTGCCAAACTCAGGATCGTCATGATCAAGCTCGCTAAAAGTAGCATCAATAAACCCAGCGGTTCTGTAAGAGGCACTCTCCAACACATAGGTTCGGGTCATCATGTCCGCCAGCTTCTCCTTGATCATGCCAAAGCTGGAGATGGGCACACCAAACTGGGAACGCTGGTTGGCATACCTCACCGCCTCTCCCAGAGAGGTCTTACAGGCCCCGGTACAGGCCACGCCCAGTTTGTAACGGCCAATGTTGAGAACATTGAAGGCAATCAGGTGGCCTTTGCCCACCTCGCCCAGCAAATTCTCAACAGGCACCTTCACGTTGTCCAAAAAGATGGCCCGGGTGCTGGATCCCCTTATGCCCATCTTGTGTTCCTCGGGCCCCAAAGAGATCCCCTCCGACTTGAGGTCAACTATGAAAGCCGCATGCTTATCACCGTCCACCTTTGCGTAAACAATACAGATGTCGGCAAATCCGGCATTGGTCACAAACTGCTTTGACCCGTTCAATATGTAGTACTTTCCGTCTTCTGAAAGCACCGCTTTGGTTTTGATGCCCATAGCGTCAGAACCGGCGTTGGTCTCAGTGAGGGCGTAAGAGCCAATGAGCTCTCCTGACCCCAGTTTAGGAAGGTACTTCTGCTTCTGCTCCTCGGTACCAAAGTAGGCAATGGGCAGGGTGCCAATACCTGTGTGATCGGTAATGGTTACAGAGAAGGAACCCTGACCACTTGAGATCTTCTCCTGAACCAGCATAGAGCTTATCTTATCCAGCCCCAATCCATCGTACTTCTCTGGAATATCCGCCATAAGCAGGCCCAGTTCTCCTGCCTGCTTGAAGAGCTGGATGTGAAGCTCGTCGTTCTTGGCCTCAATCTCGTCGCTCTTGGGAACCACCTCATTCCAGATGAAGTCCTCTGCCGTCTTGGCAAACATCCTCTGCTCTTCGGTGAACTCCTCGGGGATGAACACCTCCTTTAACCCCGGAGATTCCAACAGAAAGGTTCCACCTTTCACCTTCTCTTCAGCCATCTCATCTACCTCCTAAAGCTCAGCAGCCCGATTTGAATGAGCATTCACTCACAAAGATCTTAAAAAAGAGGGCCAGAAAACCATTCCAGCCCTCTTAGTTCCTGTTAAGCCCTCTCAAACACTCCAGCGGCGCCCATGCCGCCGCCAATACACATGCTCACCAAGCCGTACTTGGCCCCTCTTCTGGCCATCTCGTAGAGTATAGTTGTGGTTAGCTTGGCGCCGGTGCATCCCAGAGGATGTCCCAAAGCAATGGCACCGCCGTTCACGTTGATTCTGTCCATCATGCCTTCCATACCCAAGATACGAATGCAGGCCAAAGACTGAGCAGCAAAGGCTTCATTCAGCTCAACAAGGTCTATGTCTTCAATCTTCAAACCCGCGATCTTCAGCACCTTGGGTATGGCAACTGTGGGGCCGATGCCCATAACATCTGGATCAACACCACCCACTGCGTAGCCTCTGAAGACTGCCATGGGTTTAACGCCCAGCTCAGCAGCCTTCTTGTCAGACATGACCACCACAGCCGCTGCTCCGTCAGACATCTGGCTTGAGTTACCGGCGGTAACGGTGCCTTTCAGGGCAAAGGCGGGCTTTAGCTTCGCCAAGGCCTCAATAGTGGTGTCTGCCCTCACTCCTTCGTCAACATCAAAGACAACCTCTTCTATCTTTTGGGAACCGTCGGGAAGCTCACGACGAACCCAGGTCTTCAAAGGCACAATCTCCTCTTTGAATCGGCCATCCTTAATTGCTGCCGCCGCCTTCTGGTGACTGGCCAAAGCAAAGGCGTCCTGATCCTCTCGGCTCACCTTCCACCTCTTTGCCACCTCCTCTGCGGTGAGCCCCATGGCCATGTAGAGCTGAGGGTAGGTCTCCATTACGTGGGGATTGGGAGCCTGTTTGAGACCACCCATGGGAATCATTGACATAGACTCCGTTCCACCAGCCACCACAACATCTGCAAAGCCACACATCACCTTCTCGCAGGCTATTGCAATGGCCTGAAGACCAGAGGAGCAGAACCTGTTTATTGTCATCCCCGGCACCGAACTGGGAAGACCAGCCCGGGATAGGGCCACCCTGGCCACATTCATACCCTGCTCCCCTTCGGGGAAGGCGCATCCAATAATCACATCATCAACCTCACCGGGCTCTACTCCAGCCCGCTTCACAGCCTCGGCAATGGCTGCTGCCGCCATCTCGTCAGGACGGGTGTCTTTCAAGGTGCCTTTGGGGGCCTTGCCCACCGCCGTCCTGGCTGCCGCCACTACTACTGCCTCTCTCATGGCATTCCCTCCTCTATCTCAAAGCCTTAGTTTCTCAGTGGTTTGCCAGTGGTGAGCATATGCTGAATCCGATCCTGGGTCTTGGGCTCGCCACAAAGCGACAAGAAGGCCTCCCTTTCAAGATCCAGCAACTCCTGCTCCTCCACCCAGGTGCCAGCAGGCACATCACCGCCAGACAGGATCCGAGCCACATGGCGGCCTATCTTGGCATCGTGCTCAGAGATGAAACCGGAGACCTGCATGTTGTAGATGAGCATATCAAGATAGGCATAGCCATCTCTGCCCGGAGCCTTAATGCGGGCAGGCATGGGAGGATTGTACCCTGTTCTCACCAAGCCCAGCACCGTCTCTTTGGCATCGTGAATCAGGTAGTCTTTGTTGATTGAGATTGCATCGCACGAAGTTAAGAAACCTATCTCTCTGGCCTCATGGGCGCTTGTGGCCACCCGGGCCATACCAATGGTCTCAAATGCCCTTCTCAGGTAAGGGAATGGATCTATCACCACCCCTCTGGGCATGTCGGCTGGTATGTGGGAAAGGTTTCTTATGGCCATCTCCTTGGAGCCTCCACCGGCAGGCACCAGTCCAACCCCATACTCAACTAAGCCCATGTAGGTCTCTGCAGCAGCCCTTATGCGGTCGCAGTGGAGACAAAACTCGCATCCACCACCCACGGTGATCCCGTGAGGTGCAGCCACAACCGGCTTCTCAAAGTATTTGAGAGCCATGGTGGCACCCTGGAAGGAGCGCACCATCCAGTCAATATCTTCCCACTCCTCGTTCTGAATGGACATGAGGAGAAGGGCAATGTTGGCACCGGCAGAGAAGTGCTCTCCCTGATTTCCGATAACCAGACCCACAAAGTTCTTCCGCACCTCTTCCAAGGCCTCGTTCACCATTTGCAAGATGCCGGGACCAATGGCGTTCATCTTGGTATGGAACTCCAGGCAGGCCACTCCGTCTCCAATGTCCAACAGAGAGGCCTCTGCGTTCTCCAGAACCACCTTCTTGGCCTTCTTGAGATCGGGAAGGATGACAACCTTGGGGTTCACCTCTATCTCTCTGTAGTCCTTGGCGCCAAAGTCGTAGAAGTAATGCTTAACACCTTCGCCAACCTCGTCTTTGTAGAAGCTCTTGCACCCCTTCTCCAGCATCTCTGTAACCTTGGGGGAGACCTCAAAACCGTTGGCCTTGATCATCTCTAAGGACTCTTCCACCCCAAGAAGATCCCAAAGCTCAAAGGGACCCTTCTCCCAGTTGAAGCCCCACTTCATGCCCCTGTCCACATTGACCACATCATCGGCAATCTCAGGGATACGGTTGGCAGAATAGACCAGAAGAGCTGCAAGGGTCTTGGCGGTGAACTGGGCCCCTTTGTCTTTGCCAGAAACGAGAATCTTCAAGCGCTTGGCCAGATCCTCCTCCTGTTTCGCCATCCCAAGGCTTCCAAGAGAGACCTTCTGGGCTGGGCGGTACTCCAAGGTCTTGTAGTCCAGAACCAACCTCTCCTTCTTGCCACCTTCGCCCTTCACCTTTTTGTAGAAACCGCCTTTGGTCTTGTCTCCCAGCCATCCCTTCTTCACCATTTCTTCCATCCACTGGGGGGGCTTGAAGACATCCCTGAACTCGTCGTCTGTGGCGGTCTCGTAAACATTCCGGGCCACGTGGTAGAGAACGTCTATTCCAACAAGGTCAGAGAGACGGAAGGTGGCCATTTTGGGCCTTCCAACAACCTTGCCGGTAAGGGCATCCACCTCTTCAATGGTAAGGTCAAACTCCTCCATAACCTTCAAGGTGTACATCATTCCAAAGACACCTATGCGGTTGGCCACGAAGTTTGGAGTGTCTTTTGCATAGACGATCCCTTTGCCCAGAATGTCCTCTCCATACTTGGAAATAAACTGCATCACCTCTGGATCGGTCTCTTTGCCAGGAATAAGCTCAAGAAGCTTCATGTAGCGGGGAGGATTGAAGAAGTGGGTGCCCAAGAAGTTTTTTCTGAAGTCGTCTGAACGCCCCTCGGCAATGGCGTTAACCGAGATGCCTGAGGTGTTGGTAGAGACAATGGAGCCAGGTTTTCTGTACTTGTCCACCTTCTCAAAGAGCTGGCGCTTTATGTCTAACCTCTCAACAATAGCCTCAATGATCCAGTCGGCATCGGCAAGCCTCTCCAAGTCGTCCTCAAAGTTACCCACCTCAACGAGACGGGCGAACTCTTTAAGGTAGAAGCCAGAAGGCCTGCCTTTTAGCACCCTCTCCAGTCCCACTCTGGCTATCTTGTTACGGTCCTTCTCGCCCTCTGGCACAATATCAAGAAGCAATACCTTAACTCCCACATTGGCCAGATGGGCGGCTATCGCGGCACCCATGGTGCCGGCTCCCAGTACTGCTGCCCTCTCAATTCGTTCCACCATAGCCTAACCCTCCTTTTTGAT
>JALWSI010000089.1 GCA_027080315.1 bacterium
ACCATCCCCGAGGCTATGGAGATGCCCCAAACGAATCCCTTAACCATCTCCTCTTCTCTCTCGTAGTAGCCCATGCTTCTGGTCACCAGATACTTGGTGATCATGGAGAGAATAAGTGCTCCCAAGGTAGCTCCAAACATGAGCCCCCAGTGGCTCAGGGTGTTGGAACTCATAAGACTTCCAAGCTCCTTAAAACTACCGGCTCGTGACCCTTCCACCACTCCCAATGCAAGCAGCATAAACTCAAGGTCAATCTCTCTGAAGAAAGGTCCTGAAAAGGGGAGAATGCCGAGAATCAACGACATGTAGTATCCAGCAATTCCTCCCACCCAGCTGGGAAAGAGACCGGTTGAAGCACCGGTTAAGAGGGTTCTGAAAAATAGTGCCAGCAGCAAAGAGACAACCACAGGGTAAAGGATCAGGTTTATCAATCCAACAGCCTGTTTTGCCCCCTTGCTCAGGTACCACATGCTCAGCTTTGAGAAGCCCAGGTGGAATAGAAAAACCCCTATGGGCAGAGAAAATAGCGCCACTTTTTCAATCATAGCTCATCCAGCCTTTCAAAGGGTTCTGTCTTAACCATTCTCGTTTCCACTGGCATTATCCACAAATCCCTTTTCTCTTCAAATGGTGGTTGAGGCCAAGAAAAAGGGGTGGAACAAGGTCCACCCCAAAATATAGAACAGAAGTGAGATAAGATCAGACTTTAGCCAATGGGAAGCACCTCTTTACCAAAGGCTTCGTTGATGAGCTCTGCCGCCATGAGATACCAGGCGGTGAAGGCGGTCCAGATACCCTCGTAGCCTGCGAAGGTACCGATAGGCTTGCTACCCAGGGCCACATGGATGTCAAGCAGGATGAACAATAATAACAGAGATGCAAATATGATCCATAGGACCTTTGGTTTCTTGAAGGTTGGTATCCACATGATGAAGGTGAAGATGGTCCAGGCGATCAGCGTCCACAGCAGGGCGCCGTGGAAGTCTTTGAACCCGGGCAGCACCGCGTTGTCTTTGAAATAGACTAACGTTGCCAGAGCGATCCAGAACGCGCCGTAAGACGAGAATGCGCACATGCCAAAGGTGTTGCCAGTACCAAACTCAAGAAGTCCTGCGCAGAGCTGTGCAAAACCTCCGTAGAAAAGTCCCAAAGGTAGAGCAGTTGCCACATCCTTCAGGATGCCAGCGTTGTGCACGTTAAGAACAAAGGTTGTAAGAGCAAATCCTCCCAGCCCCAAAGGTGCTGGATTAGCAAATGGTCTCCATTTTGCCTCTTCTGCCATAGCCTTTTCCTCCTAACCTTTCAGATAATTAGTAAATAACTCTCAGCTTTTCAGGAATAAACCTTCTTCCCAAATAACCTTTCTCCACCAACCCCTCTTTCATCCGAGACCACAGGGCCTCTGCTCTTTACCGCGACCTTCCCTCAATCTCTCTTCTCTCTCCTTTTCCAACCACCTCCTTTCTCTCTATTCTCATTCTTCTCTTCACTTTGACCTCTATAAACCATCTACCCGTTGGGCGTGTCAATAGGTATTTTCAAAATATGGGTTAATTTTTTGATGATATGATAGGCGGACGGGATTAGGAGTAGGAGGCCTTGTGGTTATTGTTAGGAATTTCAGATAATTGTTCTTGGTGGTCTTGGGATTTTCAGACAACCGCCTGTTGAAGATCGGTTGGTGTCTGCGGGATGCTGGGGAGAGATATTCCTTGAATCACGGTTGTTATTCTTGGAAAATCAAAATGATTTTCGGTTTTCGTGGTTGACGGGGTGGCCCTCAGGTTTTAGGTTTTGTTGGGGTTCTAAGATGTGAGGTAGAGAGGAGGGTTGAGATGAAGCTTACTGCGTGGATACCGGTGGTGGTTCTTATGGGGGCTGTGGGTGGTATCATTGCCCTTTACAACAGGATGGTTCGGTTGCGCATAAGGTGCGACGAGTCGTGGGCCAGCATAGATGCCCAGCTCAAGCGCAGAGCCGATCTTATTCCTAATCTCGTGGAGACGGTGAAGGGTTACGCCGCCCACGAGAAGGGTCTGTTTGAAGAGGTGACCAACGCCCGGGCCAAGGCCATTGCCGGAGGCAGCGTTCAGGAACGGGCCGAGGCAGAGGGGCTATTAAGCGGAGCATTGCGCAGCCTCTTTGCTGTGGCCGAGGCGTACCCTGAGCTTAAAGCCAACACCAACTTTCTGCAGCTTCAAGAGAGCCTCTCAAAGATTGAGGACGATATCCAGATGGCCCGCCGCTACTACAACGCGGTGGTACGGGACTACAACGCCGCCATTGAGACCTTTCCGGGCAATCTTTTTGCAGGGGTCTTTGGCTTCACCCCGCGCCACTACTTTGAGGTGGCAGAGGCTGATAGGGGACCGGTGGAAGTTAAGTTTTGATAATCTGGTCTGTTTGGTCGGTCTGGTCTATCTGGTTTGTCTGGTCTGTCTCGTCTGTCTGGTTCGTTTGGTCTATCTGGTCTGTTTGATTTGGGGTTTTAAGTTGCTTGTGAGTTTTAAGTTTCAAGTTTTAAGTTTTAAGAATCTGAGCATTTTACGTTTCACTCAATACTCAGTCCTCAGCACTCAGTCCTGCCCTTGGTCCTGCTCCTTCTCACGCCTTACTCCTCACGCTTCACGCTGATTCCTGACCACTGACCACTGAATGGGTGTGACAAAATTTGTCAGGGGTGACGAGGTTTGGGTCGGTCTGGTTTATCTCGTCTGTCTGGTCTATCTGGTCTGTTTGGTCTGTCTTGTCTGTCTGGTGAGGTTGTCTCGTTTTACTCCTTACTCCTTACGCTTCACGCCTTACGCTTTACACAGTCCACAGTCCTCAGCACTCAGTCCTGTCTGTGTTGGCATATTTCTTGCTCTCAATTCAAAGCGAAGAACCAGCTTGCGCTTTTGGCTGGTTAAAGTGTATTGATGACAAAGTGGAGAAAGGAGGTGGTTGAGGCAGCAGGCAGAAGAGCTTTGAGATGCTTTTGAGATTTGTCCTTTCAGGGCAGAGAGATTAAGGGCTGAAGTAAAAAGTTAGAAAAAAGGAGGAGAAGAGATGATTCAGAGAATTCAAAGGTTAAGCAAAGAGAAAAAGGCGTTTACCCTGATTGAGCTGATGATCGTGGTGGCAATTATCGCTATTCTGGCGGCATTGGCGCTGCCGCAGTACAACAAGTACCGCCAGAAGGCAGAGGCAAAGGAGATGCTTACCGGTGCCAGGGCTTGTGCTATGGAGATTGTGAGTGAGTGCATGGCAAATGGTGGCCAGAATCCTAACCTGAATGATACCGATGCCAGTGCCTATGAATCATGTAGAAATTACAATTCCCCCAAGATAGGCAACGTGGATATAGTGCTCAATCCTTCTAATAACTGCTCTCAATTCCACGTTAATGCTGATGATAAAGCTGGTACCAATCCTTTCTACGCTAAATGTAATGGTAATTATCAGAATGGGGTAGAATGTTGGCTCAAGTAAGTAGTAAATAACTAATAATATGATAATATGCGGTAGGATTAGGCTGGCAGGGATTTGTGCCCTGCCAGCCAGCCGAAAAGGTCTTTCGTGATAGGGATAGGAGAGATAAGGTTTGAACGGAGAGCCGGATTTGAGGGTTGAGAATAGGGGATTTACTCTTGTGGAGTTAATGTTGGTTATTTTTATAATATCCGTTCTTACTGCTTTGTCGCTGGTCTATTACGGTCGGTATCATCAAAGAGCACGGGCGAAAGACCTGATGACGGTGGCGAGAGGCTGCGCGGCAGATGTGATATCCGAGTGTGTGGCCAAGAGTGGGAACATAGCCGATCTTAGCACTTACTTTTTCCATTCATGTCAGAACCGAACAATGGAAGGGACAGGCGAGATAGAGACCTCTGTTGTAGGGTGTTGCACGGATTTCACCGTTGACTCGGTGGGAACGAAGGTTACCCTTTACAAGGGGGAGTGTACAGGAGACTATTCTGACAGACTGGAGTGTGACATTGTTGGAAGATAGACAGGGGTTCACTTTGTTAGAGCTTATGATAACCGTAGCCATACTTGCCATTTTGGCGGCTGTTTCTCTATATGCGTACTCTCATTTCATCAGCTCTGGGCGTCAGGTTGGCCCAGTAAGAGCTCTGCTGGCGGCATCGGCGGCTGAAGAGCAGTACTACTCTGAACATGGAACTTATGCCACAAGCATTGAAGATCTCTCTGGCTTTGATGACGGCACCACAGACAACGACTTTCGGCTCTTTGCCTCAAGTGGTAGCAACGAGAAGACCTACAAGCTGTGGGTTGCCAACGCAACCTCTTCTGGTTACCGCATAGATGCCCAGAATCTTGCAGGCACCGATAGCTGGCACATAGCTTGCAATGCCACCTCTCCCATAGGATCCTGCAAGCCCGTACACGACACCGGCGAAAGCGGCGTGGTAGAGAAGGCCCTCAAATAGGACTTTTCACTTTCTTTCATTGTTTGGGAGTAGTTCCTTCTCCAATGAGTGCGAACTCCGTGGCGTCCATTTGATCTCTTTTTTACCCCTTAGCATTCCCACAAGGGTTCTCAGGTTCTCTTTTGCGTCCTGGTAGTCTGGGTCTATGTTTAGGGCCAGGCGGTAGCTGTTTATTGCCTCTTTGTACCGCTTGAGCCCCCACAGGCAGTTGCCTATGTAGTTGTAATAGACCTTTTTGAGTGACTTTTTGGGGCATAGCACCACCGCCTTGGTGAATGAGTCTAACGCATCTTCAACATCAAACAGCTTGTACCGGGCAAGGCCCAAGAAAGCGTAGGTTCTCATGTCGGCGTCTCCCACCATGTCAAGGTACTTTTTCAGGTAACGCACAGACTCCTGGTACCTTGCGGCCTTGTAGCAGAGAATGCCGAGTTCTTTCATGGCAGGGGCGGCCCTGGGATTCAGTTTTAGGACGGTTTCCATCTCCTTTGTTGCCCTCTCTGTGTTGTTGTCAATCTCAAACATCTTGCCCAGCCTGAAGTGTAAAGAGGCAGACTTTGGCTTTAATTTTATGGCCTTCTCGATCTCCTCCATAGCCTTCTCCCGCTGGTGGTTCTTCTCAAAGAGATCCGCCAGACCCTTGTAGGGATAGACAGAGTGGGGCGATATGGCCTTCAACCGCTCAAGCTCCTTCTTAATGGCGGTGGAGTTGCCCTTCTTCAAAAGGCTGCTCACCGAGGCAAAGGGCTTGAGATGCTTGAAGCACCCTGTGTCTGTTTTATGGGCGGTTCTGTTATCCACGTAAAGGGCTCTTTCGTCGTCCATGTTGACTAAGCACCAGGTGGAGTTGCCCCATAGCCACTTTGAGGGGGTTGAGCTTTTTCTCACTATTGCCACATTCACCCTGGTTCTTCCTATCTCGTTCCAGAATACCTGCTTAACCCTGTCGGTCTGGCGGTAGAGCCAGAAGTGAAACGGCGAATAGACCGTTGGGGTGCGCCCGTCTATGTAAACCCGGCAGTTGGGATATAGCCTCCATATCAAGAATCCCCCCATGCCGTACTCGTTGATGAGGTTTCCCTTTATGCCTTTATTTCTGACAAATTCCGTTATGTCCCAGGGGTAGAAGGACGCCACGGCCTTGCCGTAGTCTTTGGTCACCCTTGGTATCTCAAAGGCCTTCCAGGTCAAGGGAGCAAGGTAGAAGGCGATTATTATGCCAATTATAGCCTTGGTTTTAAGCTCTGCCTTTGAGAGCAGAACTGCAACCCAGGGAATCAGAATCAGGGCATCAATGGCAACGAAGCGCGAGTGCTTCAGGGCAAGGAACAGGGTGAAGGGCAATAAGACTGCCAGGGCCACCGTTGCCCGTTTATCCCTCTTGAACCCCAAAGGTATGCAGAGGGCGGAGAGCAGAAATAGGAGACCCCGGGCCGACTCCCTTGTGCCGGGGATGAGGGTGAATATCTCTTTCCACCTCATGGGATGCCACTCTGAGATGTTACGGGTGGCGTCTGCTCCCTTGCCAAGGTGAGAGGTGATGGCAAAGACCAGCATCTGAAACCCGTAAGGGGTGATGCAGGATACCACCAGAAGGGAGAGCATCAGGATCAGATGCCGGTGCAGCCAGTCCTTTTTCACCAACTCCCTCATGTGGAGCCCCAGGTCATCCCAGGCGTCTCCTAAAAAGAGTGCCCCTGCCACTGCAAAGGCCACAAGAAAGCTGCCGTGGGAGTTAAGCCAGACAAGGTAGAGAAGAAGAGCCGCCCCCAGTGCCCACCTTTTGCCCCTGCTTGCCCAGAGGTCTGCTGATTCGGTGAAGAGCACAAGGCATAAAAACCCCAAGATATGGGGCCTTGCCATGAACCGTATCTGCACAATCACCACGGTGAGCATACCAAGGAGCACGGCTATGTAGGGGTTGCCGCATCGCCGCCTGAGCAGAAGGTAAAAAATGGCCATGGTTAAGGTGATTATGGCGACCTTCAGGGCCCAGAAGCCCCAAAGACCACCGGCCTTGTAGGTGAGAAAGGTTAGGACCTGAAAGAGCCAGCAGAGGTCTATCCACCTGCAGCTGGTGCAGGTGTGAGAGAAAGGGTCAACCTGGGGAATCTGGTGGTGGGTGAATATCCACTTACCTGTGGCAAGGTGCCACCAGGGATCAAAGGTGCGGATGGGCCTTAGGGCAAAGACCAGAATTAGGGCCAGAAATAGCAGCACACCGAGAGCTTCAAAAGACCGCAGGAGTCCCTTGGGGTTTGAGAGCAGCCATTCCCAGACCCGGCTTATTCTCCTCCTTACAGCGCGAGATATGCCCTCTATGCCCAAACCCGTCTCCTTCTCTGCTGGTCTATGACTTTCAACCTACCAGAGGGAGACTTGGCTTTGAAGTGATGAGAGGAGGTTATCCGGCATTTGGGTTTTGCTTTGATCCCAATGTGTCCTATTGTTATAACACCTGTTGTTTAGGTTTAGACTTTGTGGAGGGATGAATAATGCAGAGAAAGCTGACCATCACAATTGATGAGCAGGTTTACGAGGCTCTAAATGCGGTGGTGGGGCCTGATA
>JALWSI010000090.1 GCA_027080315.1 bacterium
GGGTCCAGTTCCATCAAATCCTGGCATCTTGCACCTCCTAAACTCTTTTTAGGCATATGCTCACTAATAATAAATAGGCATATGCCCATATCTGTCAAGGGGTGGGATGCAGGAAAGCAACACTTTTCTTATCAGGTGCTTGTCGGCAGGTGCTAAATCAAGAACGCGGTTAGTCAGTAGCTTCAGGATCTCACATGGTGATAGCCACTTGAAGTTGGAGCAGCCAAGGGGAGTGATTCTGCGGGATGGGGCTTTGGCCCTTATGGCTGAGAGACGGATGAGAACCTTGGGATATCTGTAGCACACTGTGGTGATTAGACGCTGGGGGTACACTGTGAGGTTGAGCTCCTCTTTGATCTCCCTGCTAAGGGCCTGGTGAAGGGTTTCTCCTTCTTCAACCTTTCCTCCTGGCAGCTCCCAGAGTCCACCATTGGCCTCTTCAGGGGGACGCTGGGTCAGGAGGATCTTGCCCCTGTTCTCTATCCAACCTGCCACAACCACCACGGGTTTTCTGGAAGCCATGGGGAGAGTATAAGGGTTTTGTGAATATGAATAAACCTGTGCACAACCCGGTTATGGTTGAAGAGGTGGTGAGACTCTTTGCCGAGATCTCACCGTCTTTGATGGTTGATGGTACAGTGGGGCTGGGTGGGCACGCAGAGGCCTTGCTGACCTCTCTTTCTCTCTCTCTTTTGGTGGGCATTGACGGAGACGAAACCGCCCTGGGGATTGCAGAGAGACGCCTTGAGCCCTTTGACCAGAGAGTGAAGCTTGTGCAGGGAAGTTATTGTGAGGTGGATGAGATACTGGAACGCCTTGGGTATGAGAAAGTTGATGGCATTCTTCTTGATCTGGGACTCTCCTCTTTGCAGGTGGATGATCCGGCCAGGGGGTTCTCTTTTATCTCAGAGGGGCCTTTGGACATGAGGATGGACAGATCCCGAGGATTAACCGCTTGGGATGTGGTAAATAGCTATCCCCAGCGTGAGCTTGAGAGGGTGATCAGGGAGTACGGTGAAGAGAGATGGGCCAGAAGGATCACCATGAGGATCGTGGAGGAGAGAAGAGTGCACTCTATTGATACCACCACCGAGCTTGCCAACCTTGTGAGTAGGGCCATTCCAAGGAGGTTTCATCCACGAAGGATCCACCCTGCCACCCGCACATTTCAGGCCATACGCATGGAGGTGAACGGTGAGCTTCAGTGTTTGGATAAATTTTTAAAGCTCTTTCCAGGTGTTGTTGCTAACGGGGGGAGGGTGGTGGTGATATCTTTCCATTCCTTAGAGGACAGGATGGTGAAGAGGGCTTTCAGAGAGCTTGAGGATTCAGGCGGAGGCATAAGGGTCACAAAGAGACCCTTGGTTCCCTCTGAGGAGGAGGTTCAGAAAAACCCCAGGGCCCGCAGTGCCAAGTTGAGGTGCTTTGAGGTACGCAAATGAGAGTTTCTCAGGATTCATCCCGTAGGCTCTCCCACTTGCTCAGGGGAGTTGAGGCCCATCTTCCCCTTGGGAACGATCCATTGATTGAACACATAACGGATCATTCGGGAGAGGTGAGGCCTGGGTCTCTCTTCGTTGCGGTTAAAGGCTACTCAACAGACGGCCACAGGTTTATCCCACAGGCGGTTGAAAGAGGGGCTGTGGCTGTGATCCACCAGTATGGGGAGGTGCCTGCAGGGGTGGTTTCTGTTAAGGTAAAGGATCCCCGCAAGGCCCTTTCTGTTCTGGCCAAAAACTTCTACGGTCTCTCCAATAACGATCTGAAGCTTATAGGCGTTACAGGCACCAATGGAAAGACCACGGTGGTGAATATGATTGCCCATGTGCTTGATGGTTTGGGGGTTACCACTGCCTTTTTGGGCACAGTGGGGCACTGTATTGCAGGAGAGAGAATTGAGGCCCGGCACACCACCCCTTCAGCCTTAGAGCTATGGAGATTGCTGGCAATGGCTAAGGAGAAGGGGTGCGAGGTGGTGGCCATGGAGGTTTCCTCTCATGCCTTGGAGATGGACAGGGTCTGGGGAATGGAGTTTGATGGATCGGTCTTCACCAACCTGACCCAGGATCACCTGGACTTTCACCAGAGCATGGAGGCATACTTTGAGGCAAAGTCCAAGCTTTTTACCCAGTTTACAAAAGGGGTTTCCTTTGTGAACTTTGACGATGGATATGGAAGGCGTCTGTTGGGGATGCTGCCCAACGCCCTGAGCTATGGATTGAAGGAGGGCCATTACTCTGCAAGGGTGATTGAGATGGGTGCAGGGGGAATGGTTCTGGAGGTTAGCCATAATGGAGAGACTCTCCCCATGCACTCAAATCTTGTGGGATTACACAATGCCTACAACATCTTGGCCGCAGCAGGGGTGTTGCATCAATGTGGTTTTGCATCCCTTGACAGGATCATTGCCCTGCTTGAGGGGTTTCAAGGGGTGAAGGGGCGCTTAGAGAGGGTGGATACCAAGGGACTGGGGTTTTCGGTGTTCATAGATTATGCCCACACCCCTCACGCCTTGGAGTCTGTAATAAAGGCGCTCATTCCGGTTACAGAGAGGGAGTTATGGGTTGTATTTGGGTGCGGTGGAGACAGGGACAGGGGGAAGAGGCCAAAAATGGGTGCCATTGCTGCCTTTTTGGCACACAGGGTGGTGATCACAAGCGATAACCCCCGCAGCGAAGACCCCATGACCATTATTGAGGATATTCTGAGAGGAATAGAAAACAGTAAAAAAGTGGTTGTGGAACCTGATAGAGAGAGGGCAATAGAGTACGCCTTGACCCACGCCCAGCAGGGGGATGTGGTGCTTATTGCCGGTAAGGGGCATGAGACCTATCAGATATTTGCAGACAGAACCATCCATTTTGATGATGCCGAGGCAGCGAGGAGAGTGATAGGAAGGCTGTAGTTAGTTGGGGATCTCTCTTTTACCCAGATATCTTCTCCCTCACTCTTTTGAAGAACCTTCTCGTTCTTCTCAACAGCTCAATCCGGGACTTCTCCTCCCATTTGCCGGTGAAGGTTATTAGAAAGGATAACATTATCAACTGGATATCCAGGATGAAGGACTGCCTCTTCACGTACAACGCATCGTAGCGAAACTTGTTGCGGCGGCTCACGTCTCTTGGGGCGTAAACCTGGGCAAGGCCAGTTAGACCGGGTATTACCGACACCCTCACCTGGTAGTTGGGAAACTCCTCTATGCGGGTGTATTTTGAGCGGAGATCAACCTCTGTCTCCTCTGGACGTAGAGCCCGTGGCCCCACAAAGCTCATGTCCCCTTTGAATATGCTCCAGAGCTGGGGCAGCTCATCCATTGCAGTGGCTCTTAACACTCGTCCCACCTTGGTGATACGGGGATCGTTCTCCATGGCTTGTACTGGCCCTGTATGCTTCTCTGCATCGGGTATCATTGAGCGAAACTTGTAAACCTTGAAGATCTTGCCACCCAGCCCAACCCTCTCCTGAGTGTAAAACACAGGGCCCTTATCTTCCAGCTTGATGGCCAAGGCTATGATGAGCCATAGGGGTGAAGACACCAGCAGTCCCGCCCCCGAGAGAAGGACGTCAAAGGCTCGCTTTCCTAAGGCAGGCTTATTAACCTCTCCTTTTTCCACGACGGCTTGCTACCTTAAGATGGTGTTTATGGCAACCTCTGTTGGATATGGTGGTCTGGCAGTGGTATTGTGGGGGCATGGATGTGTTGAGTAAAGGTTCCACAGATATTGAGGCCCCTTCTTACTGCCAGGTGGACTTTCCTTTGGTGGTTGATAAGGGCTACACCTACTCCATTCCCTCAGGGCTTCTTCACAGGCTTAGGTTGGGAATGAGGGTCCTTGTGCCCTTTGGGAAGAAGAAGGAGATCGGCTATGTTACGGATCTCTTCTCCCATCCCCCTGAGCTTCCAGAAGGTACAGAGATCCAGCCTGTTCTGAAGACCATAGATGCCGAACCCATCATCACCAGAGAGGTGCTGGAGCTGGTGAGGCGTGCCTCTGAGTACTATCTTGAACCCGTTGGGCTTTTCATAAAGAGCGCCCTTCCTCCCTCTTTAAGGGGAGGGAACAGGCCCGCAGAGCTGAAAAGGGCAATTGCCTTGGCAGATTCCTTGCCCCAGGTAAAGTTGACCAAACGGCAGCAGGAGCTTGTGGATCTTTTGCAGAGAGAGGGCCCTTTGACCCGAAAGGAACTCTCGCTGCTGGGAGGGTTCAGCTCCTCTATTGTTAAAAGGATGCTTGAGATGGGCGTCATCAAAGAGGAGGAGAGGGGACCACGTTTCATGGGGGTGTTCAGGTCCTCTGTTCCTGACGTGGTTGAGGCCATTGAGCTTACAGAGGAGCAGAAAAGGGCGGTGAGCTGTTTGGTCTCCAACTTGGAGGAGAGACGCTACAACACCTTTCTCCTACACGGGGTAACCGGAAGCGGTAAGACCGAGGTTTACATAAGGTTGTGTGCCAGGGCCATTGAGATGGGGTTAGGTTCTCTTGTGCTTGTGCCTGAGATCTCTTTGACTCCACACTACATAGGAAGGTTTCGCAGCAGATTCAAAGAGAGGGTTGCCCTCTTACACAGCGGCCTTTCAGTGGCAGAGAGGTGGCGTGAATGGGAGAGAATAAGGAGGGGAGAGGCCTTGGTGATTATTGGCACCAGGTCTGCAGTCTTTGCTCCTGTGTCAAAGCTGGGGGTGGTGATTGTGGATGAAGAGCACGATTCCTCCTACAAGCAGGAGACACGTCCTCGCTACAACGCCAGAGACTTAGCGGTGTGGAGGGGCAATCTTGAGAATGCCACAGTTGTGCTGGGCTCTGCCACACCATCTTTGGAGAGCTATCACAACGCCTTGATTAAGCGTTACACCTTGATAGAGCTTACAAAACGTGTGGGTGAGGCCAAGCTCCCCACGGTCAAGGTGGTGGATATGAGAAGGGAGAACTGGCCAATATCCAAGTCTTTAGTGAAGGCCATTGAGGAGACTCTGAATAAGGGCGAGAAGGTGCTCCTTCTCCTTAATCAAAGGGGCTATGCTCCCTTTCTCATGTGCCAGGACTGCGGATTCGTTCCCCAATGCCCCAACTGCGAGGTATCATTCACCTACCACAGATCACCTCCGTTATTGGTGTGTCATTACTGCGGTCATTTTGAGGGACCGTTTGATCTGTGTCCCACCTGTGGAGGGGAGATGAAGATAAGGGGGATAGGTACCCAGAGGCTGCAGGAGGAGGTTGAGAGGCTCTTTCCCGAAAGGGTTGTGGCCAGAATGGATAAGGATACCTCAAAGGGCAGGGAGGGTTCATGGAAGGTTCTTAGAAGGCTTGAGAGAGGAGAGGTGGATATCTTGGTGGGTACCCAGATGATTGCAAAGGGGCATCATTATCCTTCAATCACCCTGGGTGGAGTGGTCTTTGCAGACGTTGGGCTGAGGTTACCCGATTTCAGAGCCGCAGAGCGCACATTTCAGCTCTTGACCCAGCTTGCAGGCCGCACGGGAAGAGGCGAAAAGGTAGGAAGGGTGATTGTACAGAGCTTTGTGCCCTACCACTACAGCATAAAATGGGCAAAAATTCAAGATTTCAAAGGCTTTGCAGAAGAAGAGATGAAGATGAGAAAGGCCTTCGGTTTTCCTCCCTTTATTCACCTTACCCGTCTGCTCTTTTCTGGTAAAAGAGAGGATAAGGTTGAGAGGGTGGCTGCGGAGGTGGCATCTATTTTCCAAAAATCGCCTAAGATCCAGGCGTTGGGCCCGGCCCCAGCCCCTTTGAGCAGACTGAGGAACAGGGTGAGATGGCACCTCTTTTTGAAGTCGGGTAGCAGAGTTGCAGTTACAGAGGCGTTGAAGGGGATACCCCTCAGAAAGCGTGGTGTGTCAATAGAAGTGGACAGGGATCCCTACTCCCTTTTGTGAGGAGCGCATGTTAGAAGAGTACTTTGAGGCTTTCAGAATCGCTTTGGGATTCCTCACGGTCTTGCCCACCGGTGAGGATAGATTGGCCTCTCCAGAGGAGATGGAAAGGGCCTTCTCCCTTTTTCCTCTGGTGGGTCTGGGGATGGGGGTAGATCTAACCATAGTTGGATGGCTTTCAGAGAAGGTTGCCTCTCCATTGCTGGCGGCCTCGGCTCTTCTGGTCTTCTGGGTGCTGGTTACCGGTGGCCTTCATCTTGATGGAGTGGCAGATAGCTTTGATGCTTTGGCCTTGGGCCGATCTAAGGAGGATAGGCTTCGCATAATGAAGGAAAGCACCATTGGCACCTTTGGGGTTCTGGCCGTGGTGCTATTGATGATGGTGAAGATGGCGGCTTTGACCACCCTGGTTCAGAAAGGAGCCTGGAGAGGACTCTTGCTGGCCCCTATGGTGGCGAGGTGGGCAGCGGTGCTTCTCGCCCACATCTCAACCCCGGCGAGAGAAGGAGGCCTGGGAGGGATGGCCATTGAGGCTTCAACCAAGAAGACCACCCTTGTTGGATTGGCAATCACCGTTGCCGGTCTGCTCATCTTCTGGCCCTTGGGTTTGATGAACCTCCTCTGGGTGTATCTTCTGGTAAAAGGAGTTTCGCGCTTTTGGGAGGGGAAGATAGGGGGCATAACAGGGGATATCCTTGGTGCTACCATAGAGGTTGTTGAAATGGGCATACTGGTAGTGGCTACCCTGTTCTGAGTTCTTAAGGCTTTACCCTTTGGTTTTGTTTTAGGTTCTCACCTCACATCAAATATGTTCACTGTGATCTCCCAAGGTGTTGTTGCCCAGTCCACCCCTGAAAAGTCATCAGGTACCGTGGCTGGCACCACAAGGGTGTACCAGTAGTGGGTGCCAGAGGGGATGTTTGAGAAGGCTGAGCTAACGTCAACCTCTGGGAATATGGTTGTCTTTGCGACCTCTCCGTTCACGCTGGACTTCCATGATGATAGCCTCTCGGGAGGCTGGTATTTAAGGTTGTTTGAGCTGTCAAAGTAGGCGAGACGGGAGTAGTCGTCAGGCATCTGTCCTGCGATGACGA
>JALWSI010000091.1 GCA_027080315.1 bacterium
GGTGAGTACGTCCCGATCCTTCCTTACCAGGTTTCCTTCGTGAAAGTTTGTCTGCTGAACCCTTCCGCTGAAGGGGGCAACTATTTTTGTGTATCCCAGCTCCAATTTTGCCAGAGCGATGTCTGCTCTGTCCTTGTCTATGGCTGCCATGGTCTCCTTCAGCTTTGCAAGGGCGCCTTCCATCTTCTCTAAAGAAGCTGCTCCCTTTTTGGCCAGCCTTCTGTACCTTGCAGCTTCGTTCTTCCAGAAGACCAGCATGGCTTTGTGCATCCTTAGCTGGGCTTTTGCAGCGTCAAGTTTGGCTTTAAAGGGTCTGGGATCTATGAGGTAGAGAAGTGTTCCGTTGTCAACCAGGCTTCCCTCTTCAAAGAACCTTTTCTCTAACACCCCGGTGACCCGGGGGATGATGTCAACGCTACGAATGGCCTTAACTGTACCGCTGTACTGGAGCACTATGGGGATCTTTTTCACCACAGCCCTGGCCACCACCACTGTGCGGGGAGGTGGCTTTACGGCCTCTTCTTCCTTCTTACCGCATCCTGTCATGAGCAGGGCGAGGATGCATCCTACAATCAGAACCACCGGAGTGGTTCTCTTTTTATGTGCTCCCATAATCAAACCCCTTTCCACACGGTTCTCCTTATCCATTGATATTAAGCCTCTAAACTTCATAGACTACCTCTTCACCTTCTTCTTTCCTCTCGTCGGGTCCGTCAGATCCCTCTTCGTCATCTCCGCCTCGTTCCCTTATCCTCTCAATTACGTAGTAGAAGATGGGCACAAACATCACGAGAACGGTGGCCACCAGCAGGCCTCCCACCACTACGGTTCCCAAAGAACGCCTGGAGTTGGCCCCTGCTCCCGATGCAATCAGCAAGGGAATCAATCCTATTACGAATGCCAAAGCCGTCATAAGAATGGGCCTTAGTCTCAAACGAGCTGCGCTCACCGCAGCCTCAAGGGGGCTTTTGCCACTCTCCCTCTCCTGAGCGGCGAATTCCACAATGAGAATGGCGTTCTTGGCTGTGAGACCTATTAGCATAACCAAACCAATTTGGGCGTAAACATCAAGCACCAATCCCCTTATTAACAAAGAACCTACAGCTCCCATAAGTCCCAGGGGAACACCCAACAGCACCATGAAGGGCATGGACCAACTCTCGTATTGGGCTGCCAGCACCAGGAAGATCATAACAAGCGCCAAACAGAAGATGATGGGAGCCATGTTCCCGGCCTTCAACTGCTGATAGGTTACATCTGTCCACTCAAAATCAAAGCCTTCAGGGAGAGTCTTCTTTGCCACATCCTCCATGGCCTTTATTGCCTGCCCTGTACTGTAACCAGGGGCATTGACTCCGTTTACTGCGATGGAGTTGTAGAGCTTGTAGTGGGAGATTGTGTATGGACCTGTTTGGGGAACCACCTGGATAAATGAACCGAGGTCAATCATGTCGCCCTTGGCGTTTCTCACCTTCAGTTTGAATATGTCAGATTCTTCCGAGCGGGCCTCGGGCTTCGCCTGTATGTACACCCGGTAAGACTTTCCGTATCTGTTGAAGTCGTTTACGTAGAGAGAACCCAGGTTCATCTGAAGGGTGTCAAAGAGATCACTTAACTTCACCATCCTGGTCTTGGCCTTGAAGCGGTCAACCTTGATGAACCTCATGGGCACATCGGCCTTGAAG
>JALWSI010000092.1 GCA_027080315.1 bacterium
CCTACGTGGCCTTTGTAGGGAGCATAAAGTCTGCCATATTTGGAGGAGAAGGCATCTTTCTCACCACCCTAACCGGACCAGGAACGGTGATTGTACAGACCATGACCCTTGCCAAATTGCGGCGTATGCTTGGGGTTCAGGGAAGCTCAGAAGATTCTGGTTCTCTTGGTAAAACCCTTGGTGTGGCAGCAGGAGCCGCAGGGGTAGGAGGAATACTTGGAAGCATCTTAGGAGGCGAAGACGGCTAAAGCCATAATAAATAAAGGGGCTTCTGAAAAGAAGCCCCTTCACTCTTCACCTAAACATCTCAGCTCACGAATCTCGCCACAACATTAAGGAGTCGCTCTTTGTCAAGCTTCAGCTCGTAGGCATCAAACCCGGCTTCCATACCTGCCTTTATCTGCTCCTCTCCTCCTAAAGCGGTTAGAGCAACCACCGGTATTGACGCCAGATTGGGGTCCTTTTTGATATGCTGCACCAATTCAATACCGTTCATCCCAGGCATCTCAATGTCGCTCAAAATGAGGTCGTATCGCTCTCCAGCCTTGAGTTTCTCCCAGGCCTCCACGCCGTCGGTCACAACATCAACGGTGTATCCCGCACTCTCCAAATGCTTTCTAACCACAGTTCGGAAGAACGGGGTATCCTCGGCAAATAGAATCCTAACCTCTCTGCCAATATCCACAACAGGCTGCTGTCCAAACTGCTCAGGATCAACTCTTGAGAGAAGCTCAAAGAGATCAATGAATATGGTCATCTTGCCATCTATGATCTGGGAGCCCAAGACACAATCCATCTTCATAGACTCTTCGTCGATATGAAGTTCAGACTCCAGCACATCTACAATCCTTGTGGCCACAATACCAACCACCCCTTCGCCCTTACGAGGAACGATCACAAAAAGATTCTCCTGATCCATCTCTTCAGGCATGCTCACGTCAAGGTAGTTCTCAAGTCTAACAAGCCGACAGCTCTTGCCACGTAATTGGATAAACTCCTGGTCTCTAACCCTCTCAATGTCAGACACCTTTATCTTATCTATGCGGGCTACCAAGGCCAAAGGAAGGCTGAAGTACTCTTCGTGATGGTTGTTGAATATAAGAAGGTACTGCTTCTCAACCATCTCTCTCCGCCTTCTTGCAACATCCTCCATACGAGCAGCATCCTCTATGCTTGCAAATCTCAAATTAGCGAAGTTGGCCATACGAGGCACATCCAGAATCATGCATACCGTGCCATCTCCCAAAATCGTAGCTCCAGAAAAGGTAGGGATCTGCTTAATGAACGAAGAGAGAGGCTTAACAACGATCTCCTGAGTGTCCTCCACCGCATCAACAATGATCCCGTACCTGTTGAAGCCCACCTTAACCACCATGATGGTGAAGCTCTGCGGCCTTCTGCGCTCCTTTTTTCTACGGGGCTCATCCTGTTGATCCGCAAGGCTCTGCTGCTGTGCCTCGTATTCCCCTAAAGGTGCAGATCTTCTGTCTGCCAATCTCTTTCTGCGATCAATCATGCGCTCGCCCGTTTCGGGGTGAATGAAGGTACGAGGTATGCCAAGAAGATCAGCCAATCGAACCAAGGGCAACAATTTACCACGAAGCCTCAACACCTCGTGGTCTCTCACTCTCTCAATGCACATCTTGCCCTCTCCACCGGTCTCGGCAAGAACCACCTCC
>JALWSI010000093.1 GCA_027080315.1 bacterium
GGTTGTTGAAGGTGAGTACGCTTTGGTGCATCTGGATCCAGGTCCTGGAGCCTTGGTTAGGCTGGTGGATAACGAGGTTGATCCCTCAAAGATAGACCTTATCGTCGTTACCCACAGGCATCTGGACCACTCCGCTGACCTGAACGCTGTGGTTGAGGCCAGAACAATGGGTGGATGGACCAAAGGAGGGATGGTTGTGGCCCCTGAGGACGTCATAGGCGGTTCCGATCCCCTCCTTTTAAGATACCACAGAAGGAACTTAGACGGGATCGGGGTTTTAACAGAGGATTGGAGCTGTAACCTGAAGGGATTGAACCTGAGAACGGCTATGAGACACCCCCATCACGGGGTTGAGACCTACGGAATAATCCTTGAGGAGAATGGGGTCAGGGTGGGATATCTAACCGATGGTAGGTACCATCCAATCATGGGAGAGGCTTACAGGGGCTGCCATCTCTTGGTGGTGAGCACCACCTTCTTTTACCCCCGTGAAATGGATCACCTCGCTGTGCCAGAGGTGGTGGAGATAGTTAAGGCTGCTTCACCCAAACAGGTGGTTCTCACCCATTTCAGCATGGAGATGCTGGATCAGGGGCCAGAGAAGGCTGCCTCTATTGTGGAGGAGAAGACGGGAGTGCCAACCTCGGCGGCCTGCGACTTTGAGATCCTTGAGTTTAAACCTGAAAAAGGCTTTGTGAGGATAGATCCTGTGCCAGAGCTTACCTTGGCAAGGGGAAGAGAGTAGTGGCTGAGCCCCAGATAGCATACTGTCTCTTCTGCACCGACCTTTGCGGTGGGGTGAAGGTTGTGTTTGAGCACGCCAAGCACCTGAACAGAGCAGGAATTCCCACCATAGTTCTCAGCAAAACCCCTTATCCCTCCTGGATAGAGTACAAAGTTCCCTTTAAACAGGTGGACTCTTGGGATGAGGCTGTGGATTATCCAGTAGTGGTGAGCACCTATTTTGTGATCACTTTGGAGCTTTGGCAGAACCCTGTGGTTAAAGATCGGTTAGTCCACTTCTGTCAGGGGTTTGAAGGAGATTACCAGGAGTGGCAGCCTATGATGAAGGAGATAGAAAAAGCCTATTCCTTGCCAATACCCATCTGGTCGGTCTCAGATAGCCTGACCCATAAGCTTATGAGAAGGTTTCCCTCTGCCTGCGTGTACACCGTGGGACAGGGGTACGATCAGGGGGTGTTTCACCCTCCTGCTGAGCCTCCAGAGCCTTTTCCAGTAAAGGTGGTGATAATGGGACCATATCACATATCAATAAAGGAGTTGCCCTTTGGACTGAGGGTGCTTAAGGAACTAAAGAGGAGGTTTGGCTGTGGCTTAGAGACTATCCGCATCTCTCCCCTTGACACCAGGGATGTGGAGGGAGGGGTCTTTCTTGCCGATAGATACTTCGTGGAGTTGAAACCCCATGAGGTGGCGGAGGTGCTGAGGGGGAGCCATATTCTCTTCTCGCCTTCCAATAATGGAGAGGGGTTTGGGCTTCCGGTTCTTGAGGCCATGGCTTGTGGATGCGCCACCTGTGTGTCAAGAATAGAGAGCTATCTCTCTTGGGATGAAGAGAAGGACTATTCGCTCTTCTTCCCGGTTGGGGATTTTGAAGAGGCCACAGCCGCTTTGAGCAGGTTGGCTGAAGATTCAAATCTGAGGTGCAGGCTAAGGCGGCGAGGCTTTGAGGTGAGCAAGAGGTTCTCTTTTGAAAAGGTTGTTGGTAGAATAGAGGCCTTTCTCGCAGATTTTTTAAAGGGGAGATAACGGTGAACTGGAGCGAGCTTTCTGTATTGGTGACAGGGGGAACAGGCTCTTTTGGTAGGAAGTTTACTGAGATTATGCTTAGGGAGTACCATCCTAAGAGGCTGGTGATCTTTAGCAGGGATGAATTGAAGCAGTACGAGATGAGAACAGCTGGATTTAACCATCAGAGCCTGAGGTACTTCATTGGAGATGTTAGGGATCTAAATCGCCTAAGACGAGCCATGAACGGAATAGACGTTGTGGTGCATGCTGCAGCCCTGAAGCAGGTGCCTGCCTGCGAATACAACCCCATTGAGGCTGTGCTTACCAATATTATGGGGGCAAGGAACGTGATTGAGGCTGCTTTGGACTCAGGAGTTAAGAGGGTTGTGGCTTTAAGTACCGACAAGGCGGTTAATCCGGTGAATCTCTATGGGGCTACAAAGCTCGTAGCAGAGAAGCTCTTTGTTCAGGCCAATGCCTATAGTGGTGAGGGCCCAACCAGGTTCAGCTGCGTGAGGTATGGCAATGTTGTGGGAAGCAGGGGCAGTGTGATCCCTCTCTTCTTACGCCAGAGGGAGAGTGGCAGAGTTACGGTTACCGATCCCCGAATGACCCGTTTTTGGATCACCTTGGAGCAGGGGGTGAGACTGGTGATCCGTACCATTGAGCAGATGCAGGGGGGAGAGGTGTTTGTGCCTAAGATTCCCAGCATGAACATAATGGACTTGGTTAAGGCCATTGCTCCAAATTGTGAGGTTGAGGAGATAGGAATAAGGCCAGGTGAGAAGCTTCATGAAGTCCTCATCTCCGAAGATGAGTCGCGAAACACATTGGATCTGGGGGATGTCTTCGTGATTAAGCCAGAAAGACACTGGTGGTTCGTGGGGAAGTGGGAAGGGGGTATTCCCCTTCCTGACGGGTTCCGATACGCCAGCGACACAAACTCTCAGTGGCTATCGGTTGAAGAGCTGAAAAGGTTGGTTGAAACCCTCTAAACCGTTATGATTCCCTACGGGCGTCAATGGGTTGACGAAGAGGATATTGCCAGCGTTGTTGAGGTTTTGAGATCCCCCTGGCTCACCACAGGCCCTAAGGTAGAGGAGTTTGAGAGGGCCGTTGCTACCTTGGTAGGTGCAGAGCACGCCGTGGCTGTTAGCAGTGGTACAGCCGCCTTGCACGCAGCAATGTATGCAATTGGGGTTGGGCCTGGAGATGAGGTGATACTGCCACCAATGACCTTTGCCGCCACGGCAAATGCAGTGCTCTTTCAAGGAGGCGAGCCCGTTTTTGTTGATGTGGAGCCTGACACCCTGCTTATTGATCCCCAAAAGGTGGAAGATGCCATCTCCTCCAAAACCAAGGCGGTTGTTGCCGTGGACTACGCAGGACAGCCTTGCAACTACCATGAGCTGCGCTCCATCTGTGAAGAGCACGGTCTTGTACTAGTTGCAGATGCCTGCCACTCTTTGGGAGGCTCTTACCGGGGGAATCCTGTAGGATCCTTGGCAGACCTAAACGTCTTCAGTTTTCACCCTGTAAAGCCCATTACCACAGGAGAGGGTGGAATGGTGACCACTAACAACCCGGAATTTGCAGAGAGGATGAGGCGCTTCAGAAACCACTGCATATCCACAGATTACCGTCAGCGCGAGAAAGAAGGGTCATGGTTCTACCAGGTGACCGATCTGGGGTACAACTACAGACTCACGGATATTCAGGCTGCTTTGGGGATAAGCCAGCTTAAGAAACTTCCGGCATGGATAGAGAGACGCCAAGAGATTGCCCGTATCTACACCGAAGCCTTTGCTAATATTGGAGAAATTGAGCCTTTGAGAGAACAATCCGATATTTTTCACGCATACCATCTCTATGTGGTGAGGTGTGAAAGGAGAGATGAACTCTTCTCAAAACTCCGGTCAAAGGGGATTGGTGTGAATGTGCATTACATCCCTGTGCACCTTCATCCTCTTTACAGGGAGAGGTTTGGTACAGGAGAAGGGCTGTGCCCTCTGGCAGAGGAGGCATACCGGGAGATTCTCTCGTTGCCCATATTCCCAGCCCTGAAGGAGGTTGAAGTTAGCAAGGTGATAGAGACCCTTCTTGGGATATTGAAGCAGTAAAAAGGGAGGCCGTCGGGCCTCCCCTTCATCATTTGAACTTTCTTATCAGGTTTCAAACCTTCTCACAGCATCCATTAGCTGTTCAGAGAGCTCTGCCAGCCTTTCACTGGCTCTAAGGGCCTCCTCCGCCTCTCTTGCTGCCTCGTTGCTTACCTCGGTTATTGTCATTACGCTCTGGCTCACGTTATCTGCGGCGGAAGATAGCTCTTCTGTTGCTGTGGCGATCTGCAGCATGGTAGCTGAGGTCTCTTCAACCTGCTTCAGTATCTCCCTCAACGCCTCTCCTGCCTCATTGGCCAGGGATGTAGCAGTCTCTACCTCTTTAGAGGCCTCTTCCATGGCCTTCACAGCATCTCTCACCCCGGCATGGATGTTCTCAATGGCCTTTTGGACATTGCCAGTAGACTCTGCCGTCTGCTTGGCCAGCTCTTTCACCTCAGAGGCCACAACGGCAAATCCTTTACCTGCCTCTCCAGCAGAGGCAGCCTCAATGGTGGCGTTTAAGGCCAACAAGTTGGTTTGGCTTGCGATCTCGCTGATCACATCTATAACCTTACCGATCTCACGGCTTCTCTCTGCCAGACCGTTTATTGAATCTGCCACCTGTTTTGAGACCTCAGAGGTTCTGTTTATGCTCTCAACCGAGCTTTCAACTACCTGGCTACCCTCCATAGCCTTCTCTTTGGTGGTGTCTGCAGCCTTGGCGGCATCCTGGGCGTTCTTGGCCATCTCAGTGATGGTTGCGCTCATCTCTTCTACTGCGGCTGCGATCTGACTGGCCTGTTGCGACTGTCTCTCTGTGCCCTCTGCCATGTGTTTCATTGTTACCGAGAGCTCTTCTGCAGCTGAGGCCAATTGATTGGCAACATCCGTTACATGCTGGGCAACTGCCTGGATCATCTCATTGTGCTCTTTTGCCATCTTTTCGTTCATCTTCTCGGCGGTGACATCCATACCTATACTCATGGCCCCTATAATCTCTCCCCTAAGGTTCTTTAATGGTGCGGTGTAAACCTTTAGAACCACCTTTCCTTTGGCCATGGTTATCTCTCTCTCAATAGGTTTGTCTTTTGACATGCATTCCTCAAGCATCTCAACCACTTCGGGAAGCAGAGTCTCTCTGGCGTGAACACCTACTTTGGCTCTCGTGGGTTTTGTGGCGAAGGTGACTGTTAGGTTCTTATCCACCGTAAAGAAGGGTATGGCCATGCCCTTCTTTATTGACTGGCCTTCTCCTATCACTCCGTCAATCATATCTTTTAGAGCCTCGGCCATCTGGGCAATTGCGTCTTTGCCCTTAACCTCTATCTCCTGGGAAAAGTCGCCAGCGGCTATGGCCTTGGCTACAGAGGCGATCTGTTTTGCGCTTCTGGAGATCTGCAAGGCAAATGTAAGGCCCAGGATTAAGCTTAAAATGGTTGCAACTACAACCAGAATTATGGAATCGGTGGTTAGCTCTCCAACAGAGGCCTTTATGTCGTCCATGTAGGCTCCAGAGCCAATCACCCATCCCCAGGGTTTAAAGAGTTTAACATAGGATATCTTGGGAACAGGTACGTCGCTTCCTGGTTTGGGCCATAGGTACTTTACAAAGCCCTCTCCGTTTTTCTTGCAAATATCAACAAACTCTCTGAAGAAGTAT
This sequence comes from bacterium, assembly GCA_027080315.1. Lineage (GTDB taxonomy): Bacteria > Thermosulfidibacterota > Thermosulfidibacteria > Thermosulfidibacterales > JALWSI01 > JALWSI01. Next base: position 5,515 of record JALWSI010000093.1, read on the forward strand.
TTGCCTGTAGAGTCTTTAAGGTTGCTCAGATCTTTGCCATTAAGCGAAGGCTTTATGGGGTGCATCACCATCTTGCAGTTCATATCGTTAATCCAGAAATAACCGTCCTTTCCATATCTCAGATGTTTAATGATATTCAGAGCCCTTTCTTTCACATCTGCCTCAACATCAGATACATACGCTCCTGTTCCTATGATCCATCCCCAGGGTTTAAAGAGTTTAACATAAGACATTTTGGGAACAGGTTTGGACTCTCCTGGTTTGGGCCATAGATATTCAACAAAGCCTTCTCCATGGGCTTTGCATACGTTCACAAACTCTACAAAAAGCTTCTTACCAGATGGATCTTTGAAATTGCTTACGTCCTTTCCGTCTAAGGATGGCTTTATGGGGTGCATGATTATTCTTGGGTGTAGGTCGTTGATCCAGAAATAACCCTTTTTGTCTTTCCCGTAACGCATGTTCTTGATGGCCTCAATTACCAATTGCTTTGCTTCTGCTTCAGGCAGGTAGCGGTTCTGCTTGTAGATGGTTTCAATTGTGCTGTAGGCTACGTCCACCACGTTCTTTACCTTCTCTTTCACCTTCTCCCTGAGACGTTCAGGATCTTTCGTGTCCAGGTAGAAAGAGTTTAGGGTATTGTAGGCTATCTCCACACTTCCTTTTACGTTATCTTTGGCATCTCTTACTAATCTTTTATCTACCCTGGGGGTGAGAAATAAGAGTATACCAACAGTGAAGACCAGAGATGAGACAATGGAGATAGATGTGATTCTTACTAAGATTGACGGATATCTAATCTTTTCCCAAACCTTCATTGCTCCTTCCTCCTTTCACAACTTGTGATAAGCTCCTTACATCATCGTATTAGTTCCTGTTTTTAAAATAACCCCCCTTTCTCGTGTTAACTTGCCCAATACGCGGTTTTACTTTAGCACTTTTTGTGGATTAATCCAATGGTCATTTTTTAATGTCTGCAAGTTTTTTGTGATGGGTTTTGATGAAGTTGAGGCTAATGTTTGAGACGGACCCCATATGCAAGACAGTTTTTATGTCAGTTTAAGATACACCTGGGTTCTACCAACCACCATGATCTATTTCAAACTCTGGTGCGGCCGCTCATGGTTGTAAAACCTGAAATACTCTCTCAATCCTTCTATCAACTCATTCACGCTATTGTACTCTTTCAGATACACCTCCTCCCATTTCAAGCTCCTCCACAACCTCTCCACCATGATGTTGTCCATGGCTCTGCCTTTGCCATCCATGCTTATCTTTATCCCGTGCCCTCTCAGCACCCCTGTGAACCTTTCTCCAGTGTATTGGGACCCTTGGTCGGTGTTGAATATCTCAGGCCTACTATGGCCCCTCAGAGCCCTTCTGAGAGCACTTACACAGAAACTGTCATCCATGGTCACAGACACCTCCCAGGAG
>JALWSI010000094.1 GCA_027080315.1 bacterium
CCACCAGGCGCGCCCTCATGCCTAAAAACAGGGCGATCAATGCGGCCACCGAGAGTATGGCTATGGCCAGGTGTTCGATAAGCTCGTTTGACTTCTCCTTGGCGGTCTCTCCGTAGTCCCGGGTGACGGTGACATGTACGTCGTCGGGAATGATGAATCCTTTTAAACTCTCAACCTTTGCTATGATTTTCTTGGCTAACTTAGTGGCATTCTTACCCTTTCTTTTGGCGATCATCAGTGAGACCGCGGGCAAAAACTCGCCTCTCTGGTGAATACCCTTCTCTTCTGCCGCAGGTCCTGCTCCAAATAGCACGTAGCTGTCAGGCTCCTGGGGGCCATCTACTATCTGGGCGATGTCACCAAGGTGAACGGGTTTGCCGTTCACCACCTTCACCACAATCTTCTTGACCTCCTGTGGGGTAGAGACAAAGCTGTTGAGCTTAACCGAATACTCCTGGTTCTTGTGGGCAAACTCTCCCGCCACCTCGGCCTGATTGTTCAGGGGCAGAGATTGAAGCAGATCCACAGGGTCTATACCCACAGCGGCCATCTTTGCAGGGTCCAGCAGCACCCTTAGCTGCCTCTTAAGCCCACCTTTTATGGTGGTCTCTGATATGTTGGGAATCTTGCGGATCTCATCGTCCACTTGGGCTGCGATTCTGCGCAGTGTGTATCCGTCGTAGCCCTTACCCCAAAAGGTGAGAACAACTATGGGCACATCGTCTATTGAGCGCGGTTTCAATATGGGTTTTGAGCAACCAGGAGGGATCCAGTCCAGATGGGCGTAGAGCTTGTCGTAAACCTTCACCAAGCTCTTCTCGGTATCCTGACCAACTAAGAACCTCACCACGGTTAGAGCCCGACCAGGCATGGCCGTTGAATAGACGTACTCCACCCCGGGAATCTCCCAGATCAGCTTCTCCATAGGCGAGATCACCCGGTTCTCAATTTCCTTGGGAGATGCCCCTGGCATCTGGACAAAGACGTCTATCATGGGCACCACGATCTGGGGCTCCTCTTCGCTTGGGGTGTAAAGAATGGCGAAAAGCCCCAAGAGGAGAGAGAATATAATGAACAGGGGAGTGAGCTTGGAGTCTACAAAGTACCTTGTTATGGCAGAGATAAATCCTGTGTGATGCGCAGGATGGGTGGAATCACTCAAGGCGCATACCCTCGTGAATCTTCTGGCTTGCCTTTGAGACTATCCGGTCTCCCGGTGAGAGTCCTGACAGCACCTCAAACCTCACCCCTGTGCCGTTGGCAGATAGCACCTCGGTTGAGATGGGCACCCAGCCCATCTCAGACAAATTCAAAAAGGCCCTTCCCAGCTTAACGAGCCTGAAGTGCAAGATGTTCTTGGCATCCACCTCGTATATGGCGGTTAGGGCTCCTCTCTTCACTATGGCCTCTTTTGGCACCAAAAGGGTGGTGGAGTTGCCCTGGGGAAGCAACAGTCTACCGAAGGTACCGCTTTTCAGGTTGTTCCCTGAGATGTCCAGCTTCACGGTGAAGGTGCGGGTCTGCGGATCAACCTTTGGAACCACAACAGAGACCTCTGCCAGAATAGGACGGGGCTGGTGAGAAAGCAGAACTATCCCCTTGTCTCCTTTGTGGAGCCTGCCCATGAGGCCCTCGTCCACCTGGGCTACAAACCAGTACCC
>JALWSI010000095.1 GCA_027080315.1 bacterium
CCGCCTTACAGCGCGATATATGCCCTCTATGCCCAAACCCGTCTCCTTCTCTGCTGGTCTATGACTTTCAACCTACCAGAGGGAGACTTGGCTTTGAAGAAAGGTTTTACAACAAAGACGGAATATTAACTCGGGGGCGGAAAGTTAACTATCCACCCCCGGGTTTTATGTCTGCAATCTTCGTTTAAGGCAGCTTCAGAATATTTACCGTAACCTCCCAGGGTATAGCGCTCCAGTCCACACCTGAGAAGTCGTCTGGAACGCTTGAAGGAACCACCAAAGTGTACCAGTAGTGATCGCCAGAGGGCATGGAGTCGGTTGAGGTGTTCAGGATGACAGTGTTGGGCACTATGCCCTTAACCTTGGTCTTCCACGACGACAGCTTGTCAGGGGGTTGGTACTCAATGGCGTTGCTGCTGGTGATGTAGAGAAGCCTTGAGTAGTCGTCTGGAAGCTGGGCGGCTATGAAGATCTTAACCTCGTAGGGGGTGGTTCTCTGGGCGTTCACAAAGGGCGGGAAGGATGCCTGCAGTTTAAAGTGGCTGCCGCCAACAGCGGCGTCTCCAAACCCTAAGTAGGTTCCTTTTATGGGCTCAGGGGTTTGAGGCGGGCTGTTTATTGTGCGCACAACTGCTCGTCCCAGTACCCAGCCAGGTAGGGGATTGCTTCCTCCTCCTGTGCCGTTGTCGCCACCGGTATCTCCTTCGCCAGTGTCTGTTCCATTGTCTCCGCCAGTGTCTCCACCCCCACTGGGAGTAGCTGCTCCTTCGTAATCAACGGCCTTTATCGTGGTTCCTATTCCAAATGCTGTATCGCACGCTCCTCCCACAAATGCTCCACCGTTGGCGTCCACAGCCACGTCTCCAGCGTAATCCACTCCACCGGATTCTGTGTCGCACACGTCATCCCATTGCACAGCTCCACTGGCTGCAGAGTAGGCTCTCACCCTCCAGTCAGCATCAGAGCCGTTGCTGCTGTACCCCATTGCCACCACTATCCCGTGGCCTGTGGCCACTTTCATCAAACCATCGTCTCCCATGGTGCTGTCGTATGGAGCAGACCACCTTTTGGCTCCTGTGGAAGAGTCGTATGAGACCAAGAACCAGTTCTGGTCTCCCCCTCTCGTTTTGTATCCTCCAACAACCACGTTGCCCTTCTCGTCAATGGCCACAGAGATGGCTGCATCGTCACCACCATCACCGTTTATCTGGTCAGACCACTTCAAGGTGACTGTGGAGCCTGACACCTGATAGAATAGGACCTTCCAATCGTAGTCTCCTGCGGCTCTTTTGGCTTTGCCCACCACCGCCACGTTTCCGTCGTCGTCCACAGCTAAGGCAGAGGGATAGTCGTCTCCGTTTCCGCTGTTGAAGGTTTCGCTCCAGAGCGTTGTCCCGGAGGATGAATAGGCCTTTACCTTCCAGTCTAACTGGCCGCTGTTCTCTTCCTGGGCAAGGACGATCACGTTGTCGTTCTTATCCACCTTCACCCTGCCAACAACGCTTTTGGTGAGGCGGCTCCAGAGAATCACATTTGAGGAGGAGAAGAAGTAAACCATGCCGTAGTAGAAGCTTGAGGTGGAACCTTTGGTCTCTCCAACCCCAATTATGTTTCCATGGCTGTCCACTGCCAGATCAAGCATGATGTCATCGCCGTAGTCGCAGGTGAACTCCCTAAGCTTGGTTCCTGAGGACGAGAACTTCACCACCTTCCAGTCCCGGTCGCTTCCGTTGTTCTCGTATCCCCCCACAATCACGTTGTCGTTGTTGTCAACCACCAATGCTGCCAAGAGGAACTTTTTGGATGGCTCCGATACATCGGCCTCCCAGTTTTTGTTGCCATTGGAGTTAAAGCTGATCACATGAGCGTATGAGTTAGAGATGCTGCTGTCAAAGATGGTGTAGGCAAATATACGGTTGCCCTGGCTGTCTATGGCCACCTTGGGGGAAGAGTAGTAATTGCTACCGTTGGACTCCGACCACTCCCAACTCTGGTCTCCCATGGCAGACCAGGAGAGCCCCGAGAGACCAAAGACCAAAAGAACCAAGAATACCACCACCCTCCTCATTGCTCATCCTCCTTCAAAACTGGAGATTACATCGCACATGCCTAAGTTTTAGGTGCGACTAATTGGCCTCATTTTACTACCGAATGAGCTGGTAGTCAAAGCCACAAAACACCATATATTCAGGGCTCCCTTGGCCATGAGAACAAGATATTGAAATTTTCTCAAAAAATTTTTCCACACCCCCTTGCAATGAAAGGGGGCGGGATGTATCTATTATGCAGATACCTGCCCCTTCCCCTTTAGGGGGACCGCAAGTGGTCCCCCATTTTTTATGCCCTTTCCAAAAGGTTGATGCCTTTTGTGCAGATTTTGCTCCTCAAGGAATCCTTTCCCTCTCCGATATGAGGGATAGGCAAGGACGCTAAAATCCCCTACACGGATGTAGCTGTAGGGGGTAAGCAATGCTGAGCATCAACACCAACTTTGGAGCGCTTTATGCCAAAAGCGCTTTAGACACCGCCACAGAAGCCCTTAACAGAAGCATTCAGAGACTCTCCACTGGCAAAAGGGTGAACTCTGCTGCTGATGACCCGGGAATGGTGGGCTACATAGCCCGCATGAGGTCTCAGGTTAACGGTCTTAATCAGGCCTACACCAACATTGAGACGGGAAACGACCTTATTCAAACCGCCAGCGATGCCCTGTCGGGCCTTGACTCCATGAGCACCCTGCTGCAGCAGATGCGTTCACTTGCCGTTGAAGCTGGTAATGTGGGCACCCTTACCACCAGCGACCTGCAGGACATACAGAGTGAGATGGAGTCTTTGGTGCAGGACATAGACAGGATCTCTCAGCAGACCGAGTTTAACACCAAGAGGCTTCTAAATGGAGATGCTGTGGCGGTAATAAACGTCTCTTCTCCAGATGTGGAGGTTTACGCCACCGGCGAGGTTAGCGACACCTCGCTTCTTCTAACCAGCGTGACGGCGGCCACAAAGTCAAAGGTTCAGGCTGATGCCACCATAAGCAACAAGATGCCCACAGCCCTGACCAACTCAGACGATGCCACTGCAGACAAAGGAGAGGCAGTGTTCAATGTTGCCACAACCGCTGCAACCTTTGATGCCGACTACGACATAATCTTCACCCCCGATAGCTCAAGCTACGACTTTGTTGTCTATTACGCCTCTTCGGGGGCAACAGTGGGAAGCGGCACCTTTGGAACGGCTTTCACGGACCCCAACAACAGCGGGGCAACCATCACCATCAACAGCGGAAGCTCAACCATCTCAAGCGGCTACAAGGGCATTTGGCATGCCGACACCGATCCTTCAAACAACACGGCGCAAGAGGGAAACAGGGCGGCATCGGCCACCATCACCTTGGACGACCTCTCTGACACCGCGGTGTTGAACGACACCTTCACCGTGGAGTTTGACTGGGTGAACAACCAGCTCTCTTACACGGTGCTTGACAGCGATGGAGAGGCCCAGGGCCCGTGGGTGGCAAACGGAGAGCAGTTCGTCTCTTACTCCTCCTCAAAGCTGGGGGGCAGTAAGTTCACCCTCTCCTCCAACGTGACCCAGACGGGATTCACCGGTGCTCCAGGCAAGGGAGACAGGTGGACCTTCACCTTCAAGGAGTACTCTGGGCTCACCTCTCAGGGCACCATAGCCATAGAGGTGGGAAGCAGCAGCTACACCGTTACCTGGAACAGCACCGACACCATTGAGCAGCTGAAGAATCGCATAAACAGCGCCGCAGGCTCTGACCTCACCGCCTACTTTTCAGGAGGGGCCTCTCTTCTCACCCTTGAAGCAGAGGAGACGGGAAGCGATCACGCCATAAGCGTGAGGGACGTTTCAGGCAATCTGGCCCTGATTATGGGGTTTCAGCAGGTGAGCGGCACCGGTACCGATGCCTCCTTCTATGCCAATGGCACCAGGTACGGCCCCCAGAGCAGCAACCTTTTCACCGGTGTGGCCAATAACCTGGTTATCGGGCTTAAGGAGGGGCTTGAGGACGAGGATGTAAGTATAAGCGTTAGGGACAACAGACAGCTTCTGCATGTTGGTCCAAACGCAAGCCAGACCCTCTCTTTCTACATACTGAGAACTGACTCCCTCACCCTTGGACTCAAAGACCTTGAGGGGAACTACACCTTTGATGTTACGGAGAGCGGAGGGGCAGAGAAGGCCATCTCGCTGATTGATGAGGCCCTTCAGAAGGTGTCAGACGAGGCCAGCAGACTCGGGGCCTACCAGAACAGGCTCACCTACGCAGCGGGCTACACAAGCAAAGCCGAGCTTACGGCCACAGAGGCCTTGGGAACGGTGGAGAACGCCGACTACCCCGAGGAGCTCATCAACCTCACCCTTAACCAGATCAAACAGGAGAGCTCCACTGCCATGCTGGCCCAGTCAAACCTGCAGGCACAGAGGGTGTTTGAGCTCCTCTTTGGAGGTGGAATGAGCACCATCTCTTAGGCTTTAAGGCTTTGGAGGCCTGAATGCTGGTGAGAGAACTTTAGATGTTGGGTTCTCTTCTCGTGCTTAGTGAAGGGGGTTGCCCATGATGCTGTGGGCAACCTCTTTTGCGTTCTTCACGCAGTCGTTGAGCCCGATGCCCCTGTAGGCGTTGCCCCCCAAAAAGAGCCCCCGCAGCTGCTTCAGGATCTCCTCAATTCTCTCAAGCCTCTTCTGGTGCCCCACAACGTACTGGGGTATGGCCTTTGGGTACCTGAACACCTCTGTGAAGAGGGGATCCGCTTCTATGCCCATGGTGATTCTTACCCCCTCTTTTGCCAGCTCCATGAGCTCGTTATCCTCTTTCATAGCCAGCTCAGGCTGACGGGCCCCACCTATCATCACCCTTAGTAGCACCTTCTCTTCAGGGGCCCTGTTGGGGAAGATGGATGAGTCCCATAGTACCCCAAGAATGGGTAGCCTTTCGCCTCTGGGCACCAGTAGCCCGAAACCCTCTGGTCTGCCTACCTCTGCTTTGCTGTATCCCAATGCCACCACCCCCATAGGGGCGTAGGGAATGGCCCCAAGTTCGTCAGCAAGGGAGGGGCTTAACCCTCTCACCATTGCGGCTGCGGCGTAGGCAGGGGCGGCTATGAGCACTTTTCTGGCCTCAAACCTCTTTCCCTTAGAGGTTAAAACCATAAACCCGTTTTTCTCCTTTTGTATGGATTCAACAGGACAACCGGTTAACACATTGTTTTTGAGCCTTTTTGAGATCTCCTTTGGCAAGAAGCCCACCCCGCTTTTAAAGGAGGTGAGCTCTCCCGATGGTCCTGCAGGTCCTCCGGTTCTTCTACCCTCTCTCTTTCTCTCCCGTTTTAGGGCAATCATGCCCCTGATGAGGCCACCGTACTCTCGCTCAAGGTTGTGAATGGTGGGAAAGGTGCTCTTCAGGCTCACCTGATCCGGGTTTCCCGCATACACCCCTGCCACCATGGGATCCAAAAGCCTCTCCAAGACTTCTCTTCCCAGACGCCTTATGGCGAATATGGAGAGGCTCTCGTCCACCTCCCTCTTTAAGGGAGGCATAAAGAACTCCCCCAGCATCCTCAGCTTTCCCCAGGGAGAGAGGATGTTTGAGGCAAACAGGAACTTTACGGGGTTGAGGGGAATCTCCCGCAGCTTTCCCCCGGTGTAGATGAAACGCCTTCTGGTCTCGTCACTGCTGGGCAGCAGCTGGTCCTCTATTCCCAGCTCTCTGCATAGCTCAAGGGTGTGGGGCTTGTTGGTGAGAAATCCGTTGGGACCGTGCTCAACGATGAAGCCCTCATGGTAAGATGTCTGCATGGTTCCCCCCACCACAGGGGCGCCTTCGCACACAACCACCTTCCATTGGGGCCTCTCTTTGCCAACAAAATAGGCGGTGGTGAGCCCCGAGATTCCTGCCCCAACCACCAAGAGATCTACCTTATCCATCTTTATCAAAGGCCTCCTTCACCAGAGCGCTCCATCCTTCAATGAGCAGGGGATGGTCGTTCAGGGCATCCACCACCTGGTACCCTGAGAAGCCAAGCTCTTTGGCCAGCTCTGCGTAAACCATCTTCAGCTCGTAGAGGGTCTCAAAGTGCTCAGAGATGAAGGATACAGGCACCACCAAGACCCTGGGAACCCCTCTCGCCTTCAGCACCCTCAGGGCCTCTTCAACGCTTGGACCCAACCACTCAACAGGCCCCACGGCGCTCTGGTAGGCTATGGTGTGCTTTGGATGGCCCAGACGCTTCACTATTGACCTCACCGAGGCAAGCACCTGATTGGGATAGGGATCCCCCTTCTTCACCCACCTTTGGGGTATGCTATGGGCCGAAAAGAGCAGGTAGGGTTCCATCTCCATGTGGGGTGCTATCTGCTCCACCCAGGCCTCTATGAAGCCATCAAGGGTGCACCATTCCTCAATCTCTATGAGCTTGATCCCTCTCTTTTTCGCGGCGTTTTTAGCCATTTTCAAGGCAGAGGCTGTGGTGGTGTAAGAGAACTGGGGATAGAGTGGAAGCACCACCCCCTCTTCCACACCAGCCCTGCGTAGCCCGTCCATGGCCTCTTCAACCGAGGGTTTTGAGTACTGCATTCCAACAACCACAGGCAGGTTTGTGGCCCTTGAGAGGGCAGTGGCCTGCTTCTCTGAGATCTCTTTGAAGGGAGAGAACCCTATCTCTTTGTAGTGTCTGGCTACGTTGGGAGCCCTGAGGGTGGAGATAATGTATGCCAAGGGTATTCTAATGGCCTTTGGCAGGGGTAGGATGGAAGGATCTGAGAAGAGCTTACGCAAAAAGGGGCGTATCTCGGCTTTTTCGGATACGCCCCCCATTCCTACGAGAATGACGCCCCGTTTGGGGATGGCCTCTTTCTGGCTTTTCAATACCTGTTCTCGGTCTTCTCGCTTTCGCAGACCTCTTTTATCTCGTCGTTCACCAGCTTGCCGTCTTTCCAGGTGCGGGTGCGCACCTTGCGGCAGTGGGTCTGTTCGTTGGGAGGACCCACTGGTTCTGCCTGAACAACGGTGTGACCGTTATCGGCCCTGTAGGTGACTGGCTGGTTCTGGGCCGCCGCCTCTCTGGCTGCCCTTGTGTTTATCTCCGTTAGGGTTCCCCCAAGCAGAGCTCCTATGGCGGCTCCTATGGCGGCTCCTCTCCAGGGATTACTCTTGTCTATCAAGGCTCCAACTCCTGCTCCTCCAGCGGCTCCTATTCCCGCACCCTGATAGGTGCGCTGGCTGGTGGCGCAGGATGTGGCAAGAAGCCCACAAAATAGCAGGGCCACCACCACAGCCAAAGGTCTTTGGGTTCTTCTCATCCTCTCTCCCTCCTCTAAATACGCTTTGTGGTTTTAGTATATTCCCACACCACAAATTTTCAATTGGGTTCGTTGAAAAGGCAAGAGGCGGTTGTTACATTGTAAGTAGCATTGAAAGGAGGACACCTTGGTTGACGAAAGAGAGAGAAGAGATAATAGCCCATGCAGAATCAGGAGAGTTAACCAGAAAAGAGGCAATAATAATCTCCGAGGCAGCCAGACTCTCGCTTAAACACCTCGTCTCTGAGGGTATTCCTCCTATTCCTCGGTTCTTCTCACCTTGGTTTTATGCCTACCTTGATCTCATTCTTGAGGGTAAAGAATCCCCTTCGGCAGAAGAGGCGGCCCAACGCTACCAAGGGATAGTGAAAGAGGGCATGCCTCGTCCTCTCTCTGAGGAAGAGATGATGAACATCTTCTCTATACGGGAAGAGACCAAGGAGGCTGTGAAAGAGGCTGGCAAAAAGATAGTTAAGGCCATAGAGATCATGGAGGTTCACGACGATGCCCTCAGGCAGCACGAGGAGAGCATCTCTTCAACCAAGACCATAAACTCTTTGATGGAGCTGATTGATGCTTTGCGCAAAGAGATTCAGGATCTTAGAGAGCTTAACCAGTCCACCCAGCAAGAGCTGAGGAAGTCAGCAGAGACTATTAGCGCCATAGAGGATCGCCTTAAGAAGAAGGAGACAGAGGCTCAATACGATCCACTCACTGTGGTGGCTAATAGAAGGCTCTTTGACAAAAAATTGAGAGAGCTCATGGTGTTGAGAGAGTCAAAAAACATACCCTGCTCTCTCATCATGCTGGATGTGGATGACTTCAAGAGGATAAACGACCTCTACGGGCACAGGGCAGGAGACGAGGTTCTGCGATCTATAGCCTTGGCTTTGGAGAAGGAGCTTAGAACCGAGGACATGGTGGCCCGATATGGAGGTGAGGAGTTTGTGGTGCTGCTCCCTGACAACGATCTGAAAGACGCCAGCTCTGTGGCTGAGAGGCTGAGAGAGAGGATAGAGAAGCTCTCTATACCTTTTGATCCCTCTTCAAACATATCGGTGACAGTGAGCTTGGGGGTTGCTGAGGTGCATAAGGGAGACACACCTGAGGAGGTGGTGGCCAGGGCAGACAAGGCCATGTACTTAGCAAAAAAAGAAGGTAAAAACTGTGTCAGAAGCGAGAGGGATCTCGCAAGAGCTGGCGATCTTGATCAATAAGGTTGAAGGAGGAGGGTCTTTGAGAACCAGAATAATAGGATGGGGGATTTTACTGCTTGTGGTTTTGGTCTGTGTTCAGCCTGTTGTGGCTTCTGATTACTTCAAGAAGGCCATGGACGCCTGGAAGACCGTGAACCCGGGAGGAGGCGAGGCGAGTCTGAGCGAGAAGGAGCTTGATGGTGGTCTTAAGGATGCCCTTAAGGTGGGGGCGGAGAGGGCTGTTAAGATGGCCTCTAAACCAGGAGGGTTTCTGAACAACCCGGAGATCCGCATTCCTCTTCCCGGTCAGCTTAATACAGTGGCCTCGGTTATGAGAAAGATGGGAATGGGGGCCAAGGTGGATCAGTTTGAGGCAAGCATGAACCACGCGGCAGAGAAGGCCAGCGCCAAGGCCCTTCCCATATTTATGGATGCCATTAAGGGTATGACCTTTGAGGACGCCAAGAAGATCCTTAACGGTGGAGATAACGCCATTACGGAGTTTTTCAAAGAGAAGACCACGCCCCAGCTAACCGAGGCCTTCAAGCCCATAGTGCACCAGTCGGTGCAAGAGGTGGGTGTCACCAAGCAGTACCAGGATCTAACCGGTGGCCCTTTAGTTGGTAACTTTGTTAAGAATAGCAATTTTGATCTGGATAACTATGTGACCAGCAAGACCTTAGACGGATTGTTTCACCTGCTTGGAGAGCAGGAGAAGGAGATAAGGCACAATCCTGCAGCCCGTACCACAGAGCTCTTGAAGAAGGTGTTTGGGAGCAAGTGAGCCTTGTCTGAGAGAGAGCTCCAAAAAGCTACCTTTGCTGCAGGCTGTTTTTGGGGTGTAGAGGAGGCCTTCAGAAAGCTGAAAGGAGTGGTTTCTACCAGGGTTGGATACACAGGGGGATGGACCCAGAACCCTACCTACCAGGAGGTCTGCACCGGAGAGACAGGCCACGCAGAGGCGGTTGAGATCACCTTTGATCCGTTGGTGATAAGTTACGCTGAGCTTGTTGAGCACTTTTGGAACATTCATGATCCAACAAGCCTTAACCGTCAGGGATGGGATGTTGGTACCCAGTATCGTTCTGCCATATTCGTCCACTCAGATGAGCAGAGGGATATTGCCGAGGCTTCCCGAAGAAGGCTTGAAGATTCTGGGGTGTACAAGGAGCCCATAGTTACAGAGATCGTTGAAGCAAAGGAGTTCTGGCCTGCTGAAGAGTATCATCAAGGCTACTATGCCAAGAGAAGAAGAGGGGTGGTTAAGATCGTCCCGGCCGAGTAGCCTTCTATCTTGACTAAAGGATTTGAAACAGGATACAACCCATTGTCGCTGAAAAACTTTTAGGAAAGGAGGTAGTTTTATGAGGAGGGTAGGAGTTTTTTTGCTGGCGTTGCTCTTCGTTGCAGCTGGGGTCTCAATTGCCCAGGCAAAGCCTTCCAGCTGTGAGGAGTGCCACAAGAAGGTGACTCCCGGAGCCGTGAAGGACTTCAACAGGGGTAAGATGTCAAAGTATCTCACCTGTAAGTCCTGCCACGGCAGCGCACATAACAGCGCTTCTGATGCTGCAAAGGCAGAGCTTCCAACCATTAGCACCTGTAAGAAGTGCCACAGCACACAGGTGAAGCAGTACATGAGCGGCAAGCACGCTTTGGGTCTGCTTCCCATCACCGCTTTCCCTGGCTTTGCCCACAAACAGCCAAAGGCATTTATTGCGGGACAGAAGGGCTGCAACGGGTGCCACAACCTTGGAATCACCGACGAGCATGTGAGGGACAAGACAGAGTTCCGCAAGTACTACAAGTACGGAATGGATTGTCAAAACTGCCACACCCGCCATGCCTTTTCCAAGAAAGAGGCTCTTCAGCCCGAGGCATGCAACAGCTGCCACACCGGGTTTGACCATGCCCAGTGGGAGTTCTGGTTCCACTCCAAGCATGGGGCTGCCTATGTGACAGATCGCAAAGCCCACAGAGGGCCCACCTGCCAGGATTGCCACATGCCCAACGGAAACCATAAGGTTATGACCGCCTGGGGATTCTTGGCTTTGAGATTGCCCGAGAGCGACAAGGAGTGGTTGGGCTACAGGGTGACAATCTTGAAGGCCCTTGGCGTGCTTGATGCCAATGGCAAGCCCACCAAGAGGCTTGAGCTTGTGAAGGCCGCAAACCTTGCCCGTCTGGACAAGAAGAGCTTTGATGAAGAGAGAGCCAGGATGCTGGCCAACTGTGAGAAGTGTCACTCTGCCACCTTTGCCAAAGAGAACCTTAAGAACGCAGATCTCATGATAAAGGCGGCAGACAAGCTCTTTGCCGAGGCCATAGAAACTGTGGCTGGCCTATATCGTGATGGCATAATCAAGAAAAAGACCAATCAGGCCACCTGGCCCTACCCCGACCTGCTCAACTTCTACGAGGTTGACACACACATTGAAGAGATCCTCTATGAGATGTTCATGGATCACCGTATGAAGACCTTCCAGGCCGCCTTCCACATCAATCCCGATTACACCACCTGGTACGGATACGCCAAGCTGAAGAAGGATCTGGTGGAGATCAAGGAGCTTGCAGCCCAGATGAGGAAAGAGGCTGGCAAGTAAGATTTGAGTTCTGAAGGTAGGGGCCTCCTTGCAAGGAGGCCCTTTTTTATGCTTGATTAAGCCTTCGCAGTTGAGGGTTGCTGAAGTGAGGAGGAGATGTATGCGGTACGAAGAGCCTGTCTTTAGACCTCCAAGTGAGGCGAGATCTTTAATTTTACAGGCCACCATAGGATGCTCTCACAATAAGTGCACCTTTTGCTCAATGTACAACACCAAGAGGTTCCGTGTGCGCCCGTGGGAGGAGCTTGGTCCAGAAATTGAGAAGATAGGAAGGGAGTATCCCTTCGTTAAGAGGGTCTTCATTGCTGATGGAGATCCTCTTGTGATTGAGACCCCGTATCTGCTCAAGATAGTGGAGACCCTTTACTCAAATATTCCATCATTAGAGAGGGTTGCCATCTACGCCACGCCTCAGAATTTGCTGGATAAGACCGAAGAGGAACTGAAGGCTTTAAGGGAGAGGGGGCTAAAGCTCATCTATCTTGGCATAGAGAGCGGAGATGATGAGGTGCTCAAAGAGACCAGAAAGGGTGTGGATTCCAAACAGATGGTGGAGGCGTGCAGAAAGGCGATAAATGCCGGTTTCACCCTTTCCACCATGGTGATACTGGGGCTTGGTGGAAGGGATAGATGGAGAGAGCACATAATAAACACAGCCAGGGTGGTGAATGCCATAGGACCCCATTACCTGGCTGCTCTAACCCTCATGGTCTTTCCCAGGACACCTCTTCACATCAAGGTGCAGAAAGGTGAGTTTAAGATGCCCACCATGCGCCAGATCATGGAAGAGATGAGACTCTTGGTAGAACTGGTTGAGGTGCCCACCATATTTCGTTCAAACCATGTCTCCAACCTCTTGTCCATAGGGGGAACCCTTCCCAGAGACAGAGCCGTTGTGCTTCAGCAGATCCAAAGCGCCATTCAAACAACCCCTGAAGCTCCTCTGCCCATGGAGTACCAAGGGGCCTTTTGATCCGTTGTAGCACAAAATGTGGCTTGTATCCTGCGCTTATTGTGTCTATCTTGTGCACATCCCTTGATGTGAGGGGATGTTGAGATGGATATGGAGATAATCAGTGTTGACAAGGTTTGCCAATGGGCATAGATAGGGAGCACAAAGGTTGAAAGGGAATATTCCCCGAAACAGATGGAGGAGGTGAACCAATATGAGAAAGGGATTTTGGAAGGGTGCTCTGGTTGCGGTGATGTGTTTGGCCTTTGTGGGCGGTATCAGCACATTCGTCACTGCAGGTTCCAAGGGTGCGGCAACCTACACATTGGACAAGTGCCAGAAGAGGAAGGCTCCTGTTGCCTTCAATCACGAGGCCCATCAGGGGCGTACCTCTTGCAAGACCTGCCATCACAAGATGGAGAAGGGTAAGGATGCAAGGGCATGCTTTGAGTGCCACAAGTGCAAGAAGGGAGCAGCTCCCTCGGCTGCATCTGCTTTCCACCACACTTGCAAGGGTTGCCACAAGAAAGAGCACAAGGGTCCCACCAAGTGTTCTGGTTGCCACAAGAAGTAGTTTACAAGAGATAGTTCAAGATGAGGGCGCCTTTAAAGGCGCCCTTTATTTTTTCAATTTCCTTTGTTGCCTTAACTCAATCAAGTATGGGAGAGAGTGCCCTTTGTAGTTCTTTGAATGCCTCGCTGTAGTCAAAGTCTGGGCTCTCTTCTTCTGCCATCTTCTGGATCTTGAAGCATAGCTCAGAGAGGTTGACCATTCCAAGGTTTGCAAGCGAACCCTTAAGGGTGTGGGCAATGATGCGAAGTGAATGGTAGTCTCCTGCTTCTATGGCATTATACGCGTTACTAAGGTGTTTTGTTATGGATTTTCTGGCCACCTTTAAGAGTTCGTTTATGTCTTCTTCTCCTATCCCGTACGCATTGGATAGATGGGTTTTAACCTCCTCAATGGACACCACAAGAGAGTCCTTAGCCTCTTTTTTTGAGGGTGGTGCTTTGCTCTCGTGGCTGTGGATGTCGTCCTGGTGGGCCATTCCGAGGAGATTCGCTATCACCTCTCTAACCTTGGAGATCTCTATGGGTTTAGAAAGATGGCCATTCATGCCTGCCTGAAAGCACCTCTCCTTATCCTCTTTGAAGGCATGGGCCGTCATTGCGACAATGGGGATCTGTTCTCCTTGCAACTTTGAGATGAGGGCTTCGGCGTCAAAGTTTGAAGAGCACCCTGTCTCTTCAAGGATTCTCGTTATGCCTCCTTTGTCTCCCTTCTCGCATGCCCTAAGAATCTTGGTGGCTGTTAGTCCGTCCATGTTGGGCATCTGGATATCCATGAATACGAGGTCAAACCCTTTCTCAGACAGTAGCCTCAGGGCCTCAACACCGTCTTTGGCCAGAGCCACCTTGTGTCCCTCTTTCTCAAGAAGGGTCTTTACCAGCATCTGGTTCATCTCAACGTCTTCAACCACCAGAATCTCAGCCGCCTTGTTTTCGGGCAGGCTATTGGAGACTTTCTCAGGGGATGCGGTCTTTACCTCTACCTCTTCAAAAGCGTTCTTTATCGCTTCAACCAGGGTTCTGGGAAACACCGGTTTTGCAACGCAGCCTCTAATGTTCTCCAGATGATGCTCTCCTGCCCATTCACAGCCCAGCATCTCCCAGGCCAACACTAAAATGTCGGTTTGTTTGTTGGTACGGCTTATTGTGGTGGCGAGTTTTTTGCTCATCACCTCTCCATCAATCAGAACCAGGAACCTCTTTTCTTCCCCACCTGCAGACATGTTCAGCAGCTCTTCCAGACTGGCAGGGCTTTTCTCGTAGTGCACATCAAACTCGTGCCTCTTCATGCAGTGGAGCAAAGGAGCGATTATCACCTCTTCTGGCGATATAAGAAAGATCTTTGTGGTAGAGGCTATCTCTTTACAGTTTTTAGCAAAGACCGGATCCTCCCATTCTACAATCTTTAGGGGAAGTTCAAAGTAGAAACTGCTTCCCTCTCCTTCTGCACTCTCCACCCATATTCTTCCCCCCATCTTCTCAACGAAGTTCTTGCAGATAGAGAGCCCTAATCCCGTGCCTCCAAACTTTCTAACAATGGACCCGTCCGCTTGGGTGAAAGGGTTAAAGATTGAGGAGATCTTCTCTTCTGGTATCCCGATGCCCGTATCGGATACCCAGAATCTAAGGGTTGCAGAGGATTCGTTCTTGTCTATCACCGAGCATCCAAGAACCACCTCTCCTTCTGAGGTGAACTTGATAGCGTTATCAAGGAGGTTTCTAAGAATGTGTCCCAGTTTAACAGAGTCGCCTTCTACCTTGTAGGGAATGTCGGTCTCAGGGTCAAAACCCAACAGAAGACTCTTCTTTCTCGCAGAGGGGATGAACAACCTTATGGTCTCTTCTAATAGGGTCTCAAGGTCAAAGGGGTGCTGGTCAACCTCAATCCTTCCCGACTCTATCTTTGCCAGGTTTAGAATGTCGTTTATCAATATCAACAACGTGCTACCAGCAGATCTTATGTTTGACAGGTAGCTTCTCTGTTCGGGACTCATGGGGGTCTCTTCAAGAAGCTGGGCAAGCCCAAGAATGGCGTTGAGGGGGGTCCTTAGCTCATGACTCATGTTGGCAAGAAATTCGCTCTTTGCTTTGTTTGCTGCTTCTGCTTCCTCTTTTGCTTTTTTCAGGTTTTCTACTGCATCTTTTAGCTCTTTTGTCCTTTTTTCAACCTCTCTCTCAAGCTCCTCTCTATGGGCCTCCAGTTGACGGTCTCTCTTCTCTATCTGGCTGAGCATCTCGTTGAACCACTCCACCAACTCTCCTATCTCGTCGTTGCTAACCTTCTCTCCTCGCAGAGAGTAGTCTTGAGTGGCAGATACCTTCTTCATGGTTGTTGTCAAAGAGAGGATAGGCTGAGATATGAAAGGCTGCATCTGCTCTGCCAAAAGGTAGGCGATCAATATGGAGAAAAGGAGCACAATGAGAGACACAATCAAAGTACTTTTTGTGGTGTGGTAGAGCTGAGAGAGGTTGCTTATGACCACAACGTCCCCTAAGTAGGCCGACTTGAATCTAACCTCAGAAACCCACTCCATTCTGCCTTCTTTCAAGGCCTCCCATAAAGGCTCGGCCTTTCGCACCCTCTCTTTAAATCTATCTCTTTCTTCCTTAAGAACCTTCTCTATTTGAGATGGAGGGACATTGTTTTTGCTGTAAACCGCCAATATACGCCCATCTTCTGTGAAAACGGCTGCTGATGTGATGCTTTCAACGGCTTTAAGGCTGTTCAAGGTGTCCTGAGCGGCGGTCTTGTCATTAAAAGTTAGAGCTGCCACGCAGTTCTCGCCCATTACTTTGCTCAACGAAGAGAGATTCTCCACCATGGTCTGGTAAGATGTGAATAGTTCTACTAACAGAACCGAACCCACAGCCAGAAGAAGCACGGTTGTGCTTGTCAGCAGCATGATGAGGGTTAGTTTTGAGGAGATCCTCATGTTGGCGATAAGTCTTCTCATTCTCTATTTTACCACCCTTTGTGAGAGCCTTAAAAGCTTTGAGCTTATGAAGATGCCCGCTTTTTGAGCTGATCTTAGGTTCACCTCAAACCGTATCTTACCCTCTATCCTTACCAGTCCTATCATCACACCGTTATCAACTGCTTCCGGAAGATCGCTAATGGTGAGTATACCATCTTTCTCACACCCTTTCACCATCTCCTTTATTCTCTTTTCGCTCCCATTTGCCAAGAACAGCACCTGGCATGCCTTTGGATCGCAGTGAACGGAGCACTCTTTTAACCGTATAACCTGGTCATTCACCCTTTTCCCCTCTAAGGATTTAAGGGCTTCTCCCATAGGAGAGTTACCTTCAATGCAGATGGTGATCTCAGAGCTATCTTTAGGTAGCCTCACGAACTTTAAAAAGTTGTACACAAAGGCCGCCTTTAGGAGGTGTTCTTTGGTGACAGGCTCTTTTGCCATGAGGGGCTGAGAGAAGTAGGGGGTTACCCCCATAAGGATCCCCAAGATTATGGAGAGCATGAGGCCTTTTTCACCCCTGCTTAGTTTTTTACTGCCTCTGTTCAGAACCATACCGACACCTTTGCATAGATGCTTCTTTCAACCTCTGATGGGGGCTGTTCAGCCAGCAGGGGGGTTAGCTCCAAATGGTGATTGTCAAATAGGTTCCTGCCTACAAGGGAGATCTCCAGGTTATTAGTGGGTCTCCATCCTATGCGAGCGTCAAAGGCCACATAGGAGTTCACTTTGTACGTGCGGCTGACATACCTGAGCCACCAGTCCAGCTCTAACCCATGGGGCAGGTCCATTAAGGACCTTACAGAAAGCTGATGTTGTGGGGTTTTATGCTCTTCAATATCCTCATCGTAAAGCTTAAAGAGGTTACTGTGGTTGGACCACAGGTGCATGTGGGTGTAGGTGTAAGCGGGTTTAATGGTCCACCAAGGGGTGACCTTTATGTTAGAAGAGACCTCTGCACCGTACACCTCACCATCCATAAGGTTAGAGACAGTTACGGGATACTCAAGGTGTGGAATAGGGCCTTGTTTGAACCTCACCTTTGAGGGTGCTTTTAGTCCTATTAGATGGTTGTAGTTGTTGTAGTAAAAGGCCAGATCAAGGTCTATTCTGGGAGAGATAGAGAGCCTTGCTCCTAACTCGTAGGCCCAAAGATCCTCAGAGACCAGATCCTGGTCTCCTTTGAGAGGTATTTGGAAAGCGAAGGGCCTATTGGGAGTTGGACCGTAGAACATACCGCACCACCTCATGTCCTGAGTGAGCATGTCAGGGGTGTGAACAGCCCTTGAGACTGCCCCCCACAGGCTTATCTTCTTGCTCACCTTGAGCAAGGCCCTGAAAGAAGGCTGAACCTCCCAGTCTGTGTAGTGGTTATGCTCAAACTTTGAACCCAGAGTTAGGATCAACCGGTCTTTCATGAGAGAGATCTTGTCTTGAATAAAGAGATTAAATGTCTCGTCCTTACGGTGGGGATTCTCAAAGGCCATGTACCACTTGGCGTCCACATCCTCGTCATCAAGGCGGTATCCAGCACCAACCATCAAAGAATGGTGCTTTATGGGAGAGAATAGGTACTGAGCCTCAATGTCAAAAGTGTCAACCCTGCTGTTAAAGTCGTATCGGTTCCAATCTGAGTACTGGTAGTACGATCTTAGAGAGAAGGTGGAACCGTTGGAGAGATGATGGGTCCATTTTAAATTGATATCTCCATTGCTTATGTTCATGTGGCTGTTGTGTCTTGTTTTGTAGGGAGGATAATAGGAGTAGATATTTCTTGAGGTTGCCTGTCTGCTCCAGTACAGGTCTCCAAAAAGAGAGACCTCATCATTGGTGCCATACCAGTCAACTCTGCCGCCCCCTCTGTAATCGTACCAGTCGTCTTTAGTTTTGAAACTGGAGGTACCTGCAGAGCTGTCTCTGCTTATTCCATTGAGATAAAGCCTGTAAAAGGTGTTATCACCCACCCTTCCGCCATATCTAAGATATCCAAATCCCCTCTCTTCGTTGCCTCCTCCAAACGAAAGGTGCAGACCTTGTGTGTCTTCTGCCTTCTTGGTGATTATGTTGATTATCCCGTTTACCGCGTTGGCGCCCCACACTGCCCCTCCGGGACCTCTAACCACCTCTATCCTTTCTATCTCTTCAAGGGGAATGTCGTTCTCACTCCAGTTCACTGTGGGGAAGATGGCAGAGTAAACGCTTCTTCCATCAATGAGGAGCAGTATCTTGCTGGTGTAGTACTCTTCATTGAACCCTCTTATGCTAACGGCCCATGTGTTAGAGTATCCCTGTGCAACATCTACTCCGGGAACCATCCTGAGCAGATCGGCCACATGGGTGGCCCCTGAGCGGCGGATGTCCTCCTGGGTGATAACGAAGACCGCTGCAGCCGTATCTTTCAGGCTCTGGGGCCTCTTGAAGGCCGAGGTGACCTCTATGTTCATGAGGTCCTCCAGACCCATAGAGAGATAACGGTTGTACAATGTCTTTGCCTTTGCTGCTCCGCAGAAGAGCAGGGTGAAGAAGATCCCCAAGGCTCCGTATAGGCAGCCATGCATAAAGAGGTTGGAATGTCTCAAACCCATGTTCATCTATTCAGAATCTCCATGTGATCTTTCCAAAGAAGCTGCGTTCCACCTCGCCTATTCCCTGTGTTGTAATGTTTGGTCTAAACTCCGGATGTCTGTTGTCAAGCAGGTTGAAGCCGGACAACGACACCTCAAGATTCTTTAAAGGTTTCCACAGGATAGTGGCGTCCACTGCGAAATAAGATGGGATCCCATTTCCCCACAGGTTATCTGAATACCTAAACCAGGTGTTCAGAGAGAGTTTTGAAGAGATGTCCATGCTTGAGCGAAGAGAGAACTGGTGACGAGGCATTCTGCCTTCTTCTTCATTTTCGGGGAATAGTTGGGAAAAGGTCTTGTGAGAGTAATGTAGAAACATTCTGCCAAAGGTGAAGGCTCCTTGAAGCCTCCACCAGGGGGTGATCTCAAAATTAGCTACAGACTCAAATCCGTAGCTTTCTGCATCTCCTAAGTTGTCAAACGCTCCCTCTGCCTGAAGGTGAGGAACAGGCTCGAAACTTATGCCTTTATAAACGGGGGTTCTGACGGCTAAGAGTTTTCTGTATTTGTTGAAATATAGCGAAGCGCTAAGGGTGAATCTTTTAGAGACCTTACTTCTTATGCCTGCTTCGTACGCCACCACCGTTTCGCTATCCAGATGTCTGCTTCCTTTTCCTATTAGTGCCAAAGGGAGAGGCCTGCTCGTACCTTTTGGAGGCAAGGTTGTAAAGAGATAAGAGATGCTTTCTCTGCCGAAGTCTGGGGTTCTTACGGCTCTTGATACTGCGGCCCACAGACTCGTGGAGGTTGTGAGGTGCCATAGAAGCCTTGCGGTAGGTTGAATCTCCCAATCGGTGAATGGATTGTGGCTAAATCTGGATCCAAGTGTCAGCTTTAACTTAGGAGTGAAACCAATCTCGTCCTGAAAGTACAGACTGTAGAAGTGGTCCCTTCTCTTGGCCGGGTAAAAGCCTATCTGACAGGTGTTCAAAAAATGGGACCAAGTGTGGCGGTACTCTCCTCCAATGGTCATTAGGTGAATCCCCAAAGGCATTCTGTATTGAGCTTCAAGGTCTAATGTGTTGGAGACAAAAGAGTAGTTCTCGTACTTTCGTCCTTCGTTCCAGAAGTAGCCTTTTAGCATAAGCTGAGAGTCTTTGGAAAACTGGTGTTTCCAGGTTGCCATAAGATGTCCAGCATTGGCTCTCATCTTGTATTTAAGCTCTTTTTGATACGGATACTTTAGGGTTGCAGTGAAATAGTCTTTACCTCTGTGGGATTTGATCAGGTCTCCTGTAAAGACAAGAGTGTCCTTAGGGGTAGGTTGTGAGTCTATTCTGATTCCTCCATTCAGGTAATTCCAGTCATCATTGGCAGAGCCATCCCAATTCCATTTAGATGAGTCTCCTTTTACTCCCTTTCCATAAATCCTGTAGAAGGTGTTGCTTCCTAGTTTTCCGCCGTATCTTAGAAAGAGAAGGTTTTCGTCTTCGTTGCCAATTCCGGAGGAAAGATAGAATCCCTGGGTATCTTTTGCGTTTTTGGTGATAATGTTCACTATGCCGTTAACAGCGTTTTCACCCCACAGGCTGCCGCCGGGACCACGGATCACCTCTATGCGTTCAATGTTGTCAATGGGGATCAGGTGTTCGTCCCAGTAAACACCTGATGAGATAGGAGAGTATATGCTTCTTCCATCTATGAGCACCAACAATTTATTTGCAAACTCCTCGTTGAATCCCCTTATGCTCACTGCCCAATTGTCGGCGTTTATCTTGGCAACCTGCACCCCTGGAACCATACGCAAAGCCTGAGGTATGCTGGTGACCCCTGTGCGTTTCAGGTCATCCTGAGTGATCACAAAGACCGCTGCTGCGGTGTCTGAGAGGGGTTGCTGACGCTTTGAGGCAGAGGTGACCTCAATCTGCATAAGCTGTTCAAGGCTCATGTTGAAATAGCTCTCTTTTGCAGGGGATTTGTAGGCAGAGCCAAGTAAGAGCAGTTGCACCATTAAGACGAAGATGGCGAGTCTGCGAACCATAGCAACATTTGATAAGATGCCTCTGCACTTAATGCTCATGAAGGGTTTGTCACCCATGGCAGCCTCCTCCCCTAAAAAACATTTAGCAGGCTCCTACAAACGCTCACAAACAGCAGCATGTGTAACAAAAGGGGGTGTGCCTGTAAATAGAAGAGAGGAGGATGGTTATCTAAACATATCTCATTTTGCATGATTCCAAAACCGCTGAGACTGCTTTAACCACTTTGGGGTGCAGATTCTCTGGGGGTAGCGTTGCATCCAGGATCACAACACTGGATTCCCTCTGCCCCTCTTTCAAAAAACCCTCCCTAACCCTGCTGAAGAACTCTTCGTCTTCGCTCTCCAAACGATCCTCTTTACAGCCCAAACGAGAGCGCAGCTCTTCAACTGGCAGATCAAATAGAAGGGTTAGATCTGGTTTCAGTTGATCAACTGACCACCGGGTCACCACCTCAAACACCTCTTTTGAAAGGCCCCGGCCGTAGCACTGATAGGCTAAGGTTGAGAGATAGAACCTGTCGGTGAGCACCACCTGGCCCTTCTTAAGGGCCGGCAGTATAACCGTTTCAACGTGCTGGGCCCGGTCTGCAAGGTAGAGAAGCAGCTCGGCCTTGGGCACCGGACCTGGAGACATGTGAAGCAGAAGGCGGCGTATCTCTTCCCCCAGCGGAGTCCCTCCCGGCTCTTTGGTGGTGATGTGAGGAATTCCTTTTTTTTCAAGATGATGGGAGAGCATTGAGAGCTGGGTGGTCTTGCCGCAGCCGTCTATGCCCTCAAAGGCAATGAGAATTCCTCTTTTCATGCTAAGTACGGTTCTCTTCACAGCTTAAGATGGCTCTTAACACCAAAAAGCCTTTCTATGTCACACTATCTCCGTTCCTATCCCGCTGTCGGTGAATAGCTCAAGGATGGTGGCATGGGGCACCGTGCCCTTGATGATGTGGGCCTTTTTAACCCCGTGCTCCAAGGCAAACATGGCGGCCCTTGCCTTGGGTATCATGCCCCCTTTGATCCTTCCGTCTTTAATCATGGGCTCAACCTCTGCCTTGGATAGGGTTGAGATGAGATTACCATCTCCATCCAGGATGCCGTCCACATCGGTCATGAATATCAGCCTCTCGCAAGAAAGGGCGGCGGCGATGTTTCCCGCTACCCAGTCTGCGTTGATGTTGTAGGTTGTGCCCTCTTCGTCCACCCCCACCGGGGCAATCACGGGAATGAATCTGCTGTTCTCAAGAGTGGCGATGAGCTCAGGGTGCACCTGGGTCACCTCTCCCACATGGCCGAGGTCAATGATCTCAGGGGCCTGACCCATAGGGGCCTCTTTGGTGATCACCATCTTCTTCGCCGTGAAGAGCCCTCCGTCCTTGCCCGTCAGGCCAACGGCCCTGCCCCCGTGCTTGTTGATGAGGGCCACGATCTCTTTGTTCACCTTACCACCAAGCACCATCTCAACCACGTCCATGGTCTCTTCGTCGGTGACCCTCATTCCCTCCACAAAGGGGGTCTCTTTGCCCATCTTGTCCAAGGTCTTACCTATCTGAGGCCCTCCGCCGTGAACCACCACGGGGTTGATGCCAATGTACTTCATTAGCACTATGTCTTTGGCAAAAGAATCTTTCAGGCTTTCGTCCACCATGGCGTGGCCCCCGTACTTGACCACCACGGTTTTGCCGAAGAAGGCCCTTATGTAGGGCAAAGACTCAAGTAGTATGTTGGCTCTTTCAATCAGTCTCTGGTCCAATCTGCTATCTCCTCTATTGCATCGGGCAATGCGCCCAGCATGTCTCCTGCGATCATTCCGTACTCTCCGCTCATCTCTGTGGCAAGCTCTCCCGCTCTTCCGTGAAGGTAAACCCCTGCCCAGGCAGCTTCTTCAGGGGCTATACCCTGGCAGACGAGTCCACTGATTATCCCTGTTAACACGTCTCCGCTGCCCCCAGAGGCCATCCCCGGGGTTCCTGTGGGGTTGATGTAGCAGACCCCATTGGGCAGGGCGGTGATTGTGCCTGCCCCCTTCAGCACCATGATCACCCCAAACCTCTGGGCAAACTCCCTTGCCATCTCAAGCCTGCACTCCTGGATCTCTTTTGCAGAGATGCTGCAGAACCTGGCCATCTCTCCGGGATGAGGGGTGAGGATTACAGGTGCCTTTGCCCTCTTTAGCACCTCTGGCTCTTCAGCCACTAAGTTGATGCCGTCTGCGTCAATCACCATGGGCACCTCAAGCCTCTCCACCAACGAGAGCATCAGGCTCTTGGTGGATGGATCGGTGCCCATACCGGGCCCCATCGCCACAGCGCTTTTGCCCTCAGTTAGCTTCAGAACTTCCTCCAAGGCGTCTGCCCCCAGTCCCCCGTTGGGAGCCTCAGGCAACGGAGCGCTCATGGCCTCCATCACCGCCGCCTCAAAGGCCAGGTTGAGCCCTGCGGGAACCCCTGCGGTGACGAGGCCCGCTCCTGTTCTCAGGGCAGCTAAGGATGCCATTATTCCTGCCCCCAGCTTGCCGGGGGAGCCTGCCAGCACCAGAAGGTGGCCGTATCTTCCCTTGTGCGCCTGGGGAGGACGCTTGGGAAAGAAGGGCAGCAGGTCTCTGTCCTCAATCAGGTAGTTCTCAAAAGAGGCCTCCTCCACATAGGCGGGAGGAATGCCTATGTCCACAACCACCACCTCTCCCACAAGCTCTCTGGCGGGGTAGCACCAGTGGGCCACCTTGGGTAGACCAAAGGTGACAGACAGCTCGGCCTTCACAGCGGGCCCGGGGATGGCTCCAGAGTCAGAGGAGAGCCCCGAGGGGATGTCAACGGCAACCACAGGCACACCGCTTGAGTTGATGGCCTCTATGGCCTCTGCAGCCAGTCCCCGGGCACCGCTTGAGAGACCGGTTCCCAAGATGGCGTCAACTACCAGGTCGGTGTTGTCAAACACCCCCTGAAAGGCCAAAGAATCCTCCACCTCAATGAGGCCCTCGGGAGAGAGCTGTTTCCACACCCTGGCGTTGATGAGGGCGTCGCCTTTCAGGTTCTCCAGCTTTGTTAGCAGCAGCACCTTTGGATGTGCCCCCAGTCTTCTGGCCCAGCGGGCCACAACGAAGCCGTCTCCACCGTTGTTACCCTTGCCTGCAAATACCAGAAGCCTTTTTCCTCTCAGGCCAAATCGTTCTTCAATGGCCTTCACCACCCCCCTTCCCGCGTGCTCCATGAGCACCACTCCGGGGATACCAAGGCCGTTTATGGTTCTGTTGTCTAAGCTTCTCATCTCTTCGGCGGTGCAAAGGGGTATCATTGCTTCTCCTCCTCACTCCCTCGTTTCGCTGGTATCACTAACACAAAAGATGAAGCGAATCACTCCGCTTCCTTCTCCTTTCTCCTCAGTATCTCCAGGTGCACCATGAGGGCAGAGATCGCTGCAGGGGTGACCCCTGAGATGCGAGAGGCCTGCCCAAGAGATCGGGGCCGTATCTTTTGCAGCAGCTCTTTCACCTCGTTTGAGAGACCAGAAACCTGCTGGTAGTCCAGATTTTGGGGAATCAGCATGCGTTCAAGGTGTTTAAACTTCTTCACCTGCCTCTCCTGTCTCTCAAGGTAGCCCTCGTACTTGCAGAGAATCTCAACCTGGCGGATCACCCTTTGAGGCATTCCTTTGGGAGCCATGCCCATCTTTTGAAGATGGGCGTAAGAGACCTCAGGGCGTTTGAGGAGCTGGTCCAGAGAGACCGGCTCCTCAATGGTGGAGGAACCTGTCTCTTCCAGCACCTGGTTCACAATGGATGAGGGTTTAACGAAGCTCTTCTTCAACCTCTCCACCTCAGCGGAGATCATGCGGCGGCGCTCCTTCATCTCCTCAAAGGACTCTCTGTTCACCAATCCCAGCTGGTAGCTCTTCTCCATGAGACGCAGGTCGGCGTTGTCCTCCCTGAGAAGAAGGCGGTGCTCGGCCCGTGATGTGAAGATTCGGTAGGGTTCTTGAACCCCTTTGGTGACCAGATCGTCCACAAGCACCCCTAAGTAGGCCTCTGAGCGATCCAGAATGAAGGGAGGCCTGCCCTGAACCTTGCAGGCTGCGTTTATTCCTGACCAAAGCC